>CALCOQ010000022.1 GCA_937897005.1 uncultured euryarchaeote | reverse complement strand
CATTGCAGCATGATCCCATACTGTATTTTGTCGAATGGCTCCAATGATTCCTGCCGTAATGCCTACAAGTAATGACCAGAGCAGCGCGACGGCAGCTAACGTAAGGGTGACTGGAAAACCATTTGCAATGATTGACTGTTTCTGTATCCTCAATGATGACACTATTCGCCGCTACATTGAGTTAGGATGTGAGGTCAAGGGTCTAGGCCGAGGACACATCAAGAGAATCAAGGATTCGGTTCACAAGGGCAACTGAGTCATTGACGCCCAGCATCGAACATCTCCTTGAGAGAACCATCCTGCAGCATCTCAAGAGCGATGTCAGAACCACCGATCAATTCCCCGTGCACGAAGATCTGAGGCATGGTCGGAAAGTCCGACCACTCACAGATTCTAGGGATTGCTCTTTGGTCCGAGAGTATATTGACACTGGCAAAAGGCTCACCAAAGGATTGCATCACCTCTGCTGCCCGATTACTGAAACCACATTGTGCTTCTGTGGGAGTTCCTTTCATGAACAACACCAGAGCGTGTTCATCAACCAATGCCTGTAATTCTTCATCTGTCCATTCCATCATTTTCACCCTATTCGATATGTCCCTGTTTGCGCAGGCTCTTGATGTGGACTCCAGTTCCTCCACCGTGTGGATGGAAGACAGTGTCTCCAGCACCTTCAGCCTGCTGCGGCGTCATGCATCGAATGTCGATGGCATGCACTGCATGGGGAATATGTGGTTTGAAATGATTGAGAATGATTTTCTGTCTCTGTAGAGGGCGCATACCATCGAAACTTGAGCATATCACCCTGACGTGGAAGTGGTCCTGTGAACCGGTCAAGTCCACCACTTCGATTTGCGCCTCGGGTAGTACCTTGCGCACTTCATCGGTCATCCACTCCACAGTAGGCATACCCGTCTCCGGCACTCCGTGGGGTGCGGATGCTTTCAACCATTGTCCATTAGCCGTGTGCATGGCGGAAGCCGAAGGCAGACGTCCTGAACTGATTCGGGATACCACTTGGCTGACCGCTGCTGACCTGTTATCGATAACTGGCGGCCTCATCGGCCAAGTGATCCTGACCCATGCTCTATTGACTGAGGATTATGGATTGCTCGTCGTTCTCATCGACGCTTTTGCTCTGATGTTCATGCTTGTCGATGCGGGATTGCCAACCATCATCACCAGAGATGTTCCCAGATCCCGCGGGCAAGGTAGAGCATTGGTGCATCGGACTCTGAAGATTCAAGCGGTCATCGCTGCCATCTTCCTCCCTGTTGGTATATTGTCTGGAATTCTCATCTGGCCAGATATTCCAATGATGCTGTTACTCTGTTGCGCCATCATCCCTATCGTTCACATCTTCACCTATGCCCATAGGAGTGTGCTCAGAGCATTGGGGGAGGCTAGACAGGAAGCCTTGGTGAAAGTCATAGAAAGAATAGTGGTCACTTCTGGGTACGCCCTGCTTCTGTGGAATGGAGTATCGGATCCTTCACTCTATGCTCTTGCTTTCCTCATCGGAGTATGTTGCAGTCTGGCATGGGCCATCTGGCATGGGGAGAGGGTATCGAAAGGAGCCTTGAATGATGATGGTGAGAATATTCTTCTTTCACCTCGTGAGTTGTTGATTTCAGCCCTACCATTCGCAGTGACTCTCGGAATACTACCTTTGATCGGACGAATGGAAAAGGTGTTCCTGGCTGTTTGGGATTCATATTCGAGTGCAGCTCTGTTCCACATTGCGTACATTGCATATCTTGCTGGTTTGTCTCTGCCTCAAGCGCTGCGCGCTGCTTTCCTCCCCATCCTTGGTGATGCACGCAATGAAATGGACAAGACTCTGGCAGAGGTCAGAAGGGCTAGACGATTGAGTAACCTTCTGATTCCTCCTGGATTGATTCTTGGGGCCATTATCGTATGGCTACTCCTACCGATGGCATTTCCAGAACAATACAATGATGGCAGCCTTGGGATGAGTGCATTCGAGATTTTCCTGTTGTTGTTGACAGGTTGGGCCTTCACCATGTTGGCAGCTCCAACCTATGTCGAGGTCTGTGCTGGCGAGCGACCGTGGATGTTCACGCTGATGTTGGCTGAAGCAGCAGGAGTAGCGGTTCTGGCAGCAGTGTTGACGATACCTGCATGGGGATTGATGGGGGCGGTGTTCTCCAGCATCATCGCATCTCTGGCATTGTTGGCCGCATCCATCTTTCATTCCAGAACTGGATTGGATGGAGGAATCTCTCCTTGGTTGTTCAATGTCCTAGGAATCTTCCTAGCCGTGTTTATCCCATATCTCGGCATTTCTGAAAATCTACCGCTGATACCTTGTCTATTGGTCGGACTGATTCTGAGTTTCACCCCATGGTATACTGCATGGCCATGGGGGCCTACCTCGCTAGAAGCCGAGTGAACAAATCCTCGAGTTGCTTGCCCACAACCTCCGCTTCGAATTTCTCTGGAACGTACAGGTCACTCACCTCTCCCTCAAGGATTGTTTCTACCGCATCTGCCAGTGCTTCTGGAGTATCCTTTGCAATACATCTGTCTGGCAACCAGGTTGCGAGGTCTCCAACATCCACCGAGACAACAGGCAGGCCACATGCGACGGCTTCTCTGGCCACCATGGGTCCGCTTTCACGCAGGCTGGTGACAAGGGCGATGTCACAGGCTCTCATCCTATCGTGTACCACATCCCTTGGAACATTGGGTAGATCCCCTATTTTCACTCTCCATCCTCTGGCCTCCAACTCTCGGCCAGTATCCAGAGCCAGAATGTGATTCTTCTCAGGGCGTCTGGAATTGGCTGGAAACAATATCTCCAACTCACCTCTTCTCCATCGTCCATGCCATTTTTCCACTTTCTGGCGAGCAGAATCAGGTACCTCAAGGTGACAGGGAATGATCTCTGAACCATCGATGACTCCATCCAGACGTTCACTGACCACCACCAGCGCATCTGCGGATTGGCAGAGTCTTCGGATTCTATTTCCTTGATTTGCAGCCAGGCCAACATCGAAGTCGTGTCCGTGAACGGTTGCAACCCACGGAATCTTCCACCGCTCAGAAAGAACGCGTGCTAATTCTGCCGTTGGCCAGATGGTGTGAGAACTGATCAGTTCAGGTCGCCATTCACCGAGCCATTTCTCGATTCTTCGAGCCCGTCTCTTGATCGATGTAGCAGTCCAACGAGGGAGAGGGTTGTCTGGAAAAGCCGTATGTCTAACGCTCAATATCTCATGGTTCTCGAAACTGAAGGTACGAGGCGCTTTGGCAACACCCTGCATGGTCGAACGTCGCTGCTCATGCATTCGCAGCATACGTGGAAGGGTGTTCACCACCTTGACATCATGTCCCATCGAACGCAGCAACCTGACTCGGTCAGCAACGAATGTTCCTCTTGCAGGATTATCGGGAAGAGGGTGCAGCAGGCTCAACAGGAGTATCCTGTGAGACATTTGAACACCTCATTGCAGGACTGAGTTGATTGTTGCCAGATTGTCTGCCACAGTGGCTTGGTCATTGAACAAACCTGAGCCTACCACTGCATTGGTGACTCCCCATTCACTGAGCATGGCGATGTTATGTGATTTGACGCCCCCGTCAATCTGTAACTGTACCGGACGCCCTCCGGCAGCAACTTGAGCATCAATCGCTTCTCGCAGACGTCGAATCTTTGCTTCAACGGTTGGGATGAACGACTGCCCACCAAAGCCGGGATTGACACTCATCACCAGCACCATGTCACATTCTGGCAACACCTCAAGTGCTGCTTCTACTGAGGTGGCAGGATTCAACACCACACCTGCCCCACATCCCCGTGCACGGATAGCGGTCAGTAACCTGTGTAGATGAGAAACCGCCTCGACGTGTACTGAGAGGTGGTCACAACCAGCGTCAACATATTGTTCCCAAGATTCTTCCGCATTGTCTATCATCAGATGAGCATCGAAGGTCGGTCCATCTCCAAGTGCAGAACGCAGGGCCTTGATGACCGGTGGTCCAAAGGTCAGATTCGGAACGAAATTCCCATCCATCACATCAAGATGCAGCCAATCAAGTCCTGCATCTACAGCCTCTTGGCATGCCGCAGCAAGCCCAGCAAGGTCTGCGGTCAGGATACTGGGAGCGATGATCATCTTCTCTCCTCTTGTTTTCTTGCCTTCGCCCTGCGCTCATAGTGCTTACTGACGGAATGGAATATTGAATTTCATGGAGCAAGAGTTGAAATGCCTCCGTTGAAGCGCTAGAAACAGGCGAATAACATGGCAGCACCAGTAGCAGTTTCAGATGCAGAATATGATGGAGTGGTAAGCGACAATGAATGGGTTCTGGTGGATTTCTGGGCTCCATGGTGTGGGCCTTGCAAGATGATCGGTCCAGTCTTGGAAACACTGGGAAATGAAAGAGAGAATCTATTCATCGCCAAGGTCAATACTGACACTGACAGTATGAATGCAGCAAAACTCGGAGTTCGAGGAATCCCCAATCTCATTCTCTACCATGATGGTGAGAAAGTGGAGCAGCGCACGGGTGCAATGAATGCAGGGGCAATGAGCCAGTGGCTTTCCAGTCACATGGACTGAATTGTGTTCACATCCACTCAGGAAAATCCGACGGATGCACAGGGTTGGACACAGAGTGTCTCAATCCACGAGGATTTGCCGCAGCTCAGCGTATTGCACGTACTCATCTCGGTCTGAAAAATTCTTCCTGGCCCAGTCTATCCAGAATGTGTGCACGTACGGAATCCGCGCTTGGACCTCCTTCAGAAAGGCTGACACCTCGCCGTCGGAATAATCGGTGATTCCCAAATACTGTGCGATGAAGGAGCGAGCCTGAGCGTCGGACGGGAACCGCGTCGAATCTGGCTCAAACCACCGGGGCGATTCGTAATCATACATCCACTCGCAGAAGAAGTTAGCGACGTCGAAGGGTGGATCAAGTGGACCGGCATATTCGAAGTCGAGAAGGTGAGTGGTGGGTGGGTCAACACTGTCGCATACCAGAACATTGGTGAAGTTCAGATCGTTGTGGTTCCGGCCAGCCACCATATGCAGGCGGCGCAATTCATTGGCTAGCGCTGTCAACATCTGGCTGTTGTCGCAATCTTCGCGCCGCATCGCTCGGCCCTGTAACCACGTCTCAAGCCGACCCCAGTCGAGCCGTTGCACCACCGGTGCTCCGAACCCACAGTCCTGAATGTGCCTCTCATTCGGGTTGGAATCGCCGACGGTCGGCCCAAATATCCTCAGAAGGAGTGGACCATGGTCGCCGCAGAAAATCTTGTAGTTGCGATTGCTGAGTCCAAACTGACAGGGTTCAATGTGCAGGGGTGCCGCGATGTTCCATCCAAGGTCTCTAAGCGCCGACGTGAGGGCGCGGCTTCTACCCTTCCAGATTCGTTCTTCACCCTTGTAGAGGTAATTTTCACCGATAACACGGCCGGCTTTCCTTCTGGGTGCTTCTCCCACGAAGCGAGTTATTACTCGGGTAATTTGAGGGTTTCTGCTTAGATATTCCGAATATCATTACACAGGCGCTGCTTGGACGCAAGCGTTCACATCCACCCGGGAGACTCCAACGGCTGCACAAGCGTCCACAGCGCAATCAGGTAATGTCAGGGAAAAGAATGAATCTCAAGGTCTGCTCGGATGACCAGATGGGGCAAACTGATTTATTCCTCTATTCAATTCTAGGATTCGCCGATCCAGTGAGTAGTTGGACACACCTTATTGGAGGAGGGGTTGCCCTTGTTTTGGGAATACGACTCTGTATCCAGTTCCACGGTCCTACTCTCTACAGAGTAGGCCTCATCACATTTGTCATCGGGACCGTCTTCATGTTCTCGATGAGTGGTGTCTACCATATTCTTGACCACGATGGTTCTGGCCGTTACGTATTACAGCATCTTGACCATGCTGCAATCTGGGTGATGATTGCAGGCACCTTCACACCGATTCACCTGATGCTCTTTCAAGGTTGGAAACGATGGGGAATACTATTGTTCATCTGGGCTGCAGCCATTAACGGCGTCGTCCTCAAGACCGTGTTCTTCGATGGCTTTCCAGAATGGTTCAGCCTCATACTTTACCTTGGCATGGGTTGGGCAGGTATCTTTTCAGGTATCTTGATTGCCAGAGATCATGGTCTAGCCTCCATTCATCTTCTGGCTTATGGCGGTCTCGCCTACAGCGTGGGTGCGATTACGGAATTCCTTAGGTCACCAATCATTATCCCAGGAGTGATTGGCCCACATGAGATGTTTCATTTCGCTATTATCATCGGAGTAATGTGTCACTGGCGTTTCATCGAGCAGACAATACAACTGTCCAAAGTAGAAGCAACTGAAAGTGAGTGAACATTGATCAGTAGACATCTTGACGGAGGCACAAGCGTCCACTAGTGAGATGAGTAGCTACTAGAATGACTCACTGAAAACCCATCCAAACAACAATTTCATTCGCATGGGTATTCGGATAGACCCCTGCGAACTATCCACATTTGATTATTTCATACTCAGATTATCATTTCCGATACCAAATGATAATGTAAGGGAAAACTGTGGGCACCATATGGCGATATTAACTGGAGACGACAGCGAAATTTTGGCTTCAGCAGAGTTTAGCAAAGGGTTAATACCCTACTTATGGATTATAATAAACCTACTTTTACTCAGTACTGTAGTCGGAATTCTTGCAATGGTTTTCTGGGTACCATTTGGCTGGATAGTTCATATGAAGCAACTCGAAAATGCATCCTTGACCTTGACCAAAAGTGGAATCAAAATACGAAAGGGATGGATATTCAAGGCACAACAGAATATACCGCTCGATAAACTCACTGACATATCCATACACGAGGGGCCACTCCTCAACATGTGCAAAATTGTCAAAATATCAATCGAAACCGCAGGTGCAACACCATTCCATCTAAACGGACTCAAGAAATCCGTTGCATCACAGTTCCGTGACATTGTCATGAAGCAGCGCGATTCAATCTCTCAAATATCTAGCCCTCAGGGTACAGGTGGCCAAGAGGCGCAGTCCAATGGCGTACTTATTGAAATCAGGGACATTCTTCAGCAAATCAATGCGAACCTTTCTAAGCGAGAATAATCGAATTTCACTTCATGTGCGAATGATGATTTCCAAAGGTGCCCCCTCTCGAATATCACTGAATAGACAACCCCTTGTGGTGTTTTGAAATTGCTCAGGGTGTGTAGCTAATCACTACAACGTCACTT
>CALCOQ010000021.1 GCA_937897005.1 uncultured euryarchaeote | reverse complement strand
GCGGCGATGATGATAACCAATCCAAACACCTTGGGAATATTTGAGCCGGATATCACCGAGGCTTGTAGAATCGTTCACGATGCTGGTGGTCAGATGTATTACGATGGTGCCAATTTCAATGCCATCCTCGGCAAGACGAGTCCCGGACTCATGGGCTTCGATGCAGTTCACTACAATCTGCACAAGACCTTCAGTCAACCCCATGGAGGTGGCGGCCCTGGTTCAGGGCCTATCGGGGTCAAGAGACATCTGGTCGAATTCCTCCCCGGCCCTCTTGCCAAACGTGCTCCACTGGGTAAGGATGAATCTGATACCGGTGTCTCAGATGCTTGGAGATATCATTGGTGGCAACCATCTAACAGTATCGGAAAGGTTCAGCAGTGGCATGGAAATGCAGGTGCAGTAATACGTTCTTGGGCATTCTATCGTCGTTATGGAAATGAGTTGGAGACGATGACGGAACATGCTGTTCTCAATGCCAATTATCTGCGCCACAGAATCACTACAGAAGCCGAATCCCAAGGAGTGGCTGACAGTTTCAACGATGGCGCTCCTGCCGATGTGGTGAAACACGAATTCACCCTCTCATTGGCACCGCTCAAAGAGGCCAAAGGAGTTGGTGCGATGGATGTAGCCAAGGGTTTGCTCGATCATGGCTACATGGCCCCCACGGTGTACTTCCCGCTGGTGGTTCCAGAGTGTATCATGGTCGAGCCTACAGAGACTGAATCCAAGGAAGTACTCGATGCTTTTGCAGTGAATTTCGTCAAGGTTCTGCAGGAAGATGCGGAGACTCTTCTTGCTGCTCCTAGGTCTACACCTGTCGGCAGGGTCGATGAGGTCCATGCGGCACGAAACCTATGGCTCAAACATGACCCTGAACGCCAAGGATGATCATTCTCTTCGTAGCAGGATTGCTGCCAATCCGAGGGTCAGTAACATTTCAAGCGGAGCACCGAACCAAGGCATTGTCTTCTCGTCCATCTCCGATTCATCTCCACCGTTCTTGATCCACGGAACACCTGTTTCCTCAGGGTCATAGTCTCCTTCCTTGATGATGAACCATTCCGCATCTCGGGGGATTATCTCACTGACGAACTCAGCCCCACCATTGTTGACAAGGAAATCATCCTCGATACGGATTCCGAATTCCAACTCTTCGATGTATATCCCTGGCTCGATGGTGACCGCATCGATGTTGGTCAAGAAATCCTGATTGTAGGTCATCCCGAAGATTGGGTCGTCACTTCCCGAAGAAAGCAGTGGCCTCTCATGTACGCAGACCCCGAATCCATGGCCAAGACTATGGATGAAGTATTCTCCATAGCCCTTTGATTCAATGTATTGTCGAGCCAGATTATCCAGAGTCCATGCTTGGGTTCCAGCCTCGATGATTGGGAAGGTCAGGTTCTGTGCTTCATAGACCGTCATATAGGCGTCCAGTTCGGTTTCAGTAGGCTCTCCCAGCACATAGGTGCGGGTGATGTCAGAGACCCAATCATCCACCCGAGCACCAAGGTCGACGACCACCACGTCACCAGGCCCCACGATTCTTGGTCCGGCTCCATTGTTGTCCGGGTCTCCATGCGGTATCGCTCCATTCGGTCCACTGGCGACGATGGTATCGAAGGATGGCCAATCAGGGTTGGAGCCGTTCTCAATCATCGCTCTGTCTATCTCATCTCTGATCTGAGCCTCGCTCAGATTCTCTCCCATCATCGCTCTCCACAACATGAAACGAGCAGTCTCCTGTCCTATCTTTGAGATCTCAACAGTTTCTCTAATCGCTCCATCCTTGTTCGGCGATAATCCCTCAGCCGCTGGTGGAGCCTGATTATCCCAGATTCGCTGTGGTTCTGAATCAAGACAAGCACTTACCTGAGGAAGCAACAACAAGCCGACCATGAGGCTGCAGAGCAGGGTGGAGGCGGTCCTCATCAACAATCGCTTGTATGGACTCTCATGTATGGCTTTCCATTCCAAGATGTTGCCTTACAGCAGCACTCAAGAGATGAACCAGTGAGCGAGCCCCATGGCGGGAGGAGGTGTGAGCGGAAGGGAATCCGGCCAGTTCCTCGATGGAGACCCGGCTTGGTGGGCTGCTGCACCTGTCAAAAAAGGCCGCTATGAATCTGAAACAATCCGTATGCAACGGTTGTGGTCAGGACACCAGAATCGCCAATCCATGGACATCGCTCCACCCGATTCATGGAAGGGTTGGAAGCGTCAACGCGAGAGGCCGATGTTGACATGGTTCCTCTATCCCGTGACATGGTCTGCTCTTTTTCTGGCAGTGGGTTTCATCTTCCTGTTCTTCGATCAAGACAAGTCTCTCTCCCCATGGTATGGTACTGGCCTTACTCTGATGGCACCTTTCTCCCTGTTCTTGTGCACCATGGTGATCATCTCCAAACGATTCTCTGAAAACAGTTCTACCATCATTCTCAGGAGTATGGGGAGTTATTGGAATCTTGGGACGTCGATGCTGATATTGCTGACCATTTGGTGGTGCTGGAATGGTAAGTTGGACCCTTCTGACCCGTTCTGGTTCTCTTTCACTTTCCTTTCTCTTGTCTCATGGTTGTGGTGGACTGCGAGCGTTTCTCAGGCCTTGGCCATAAGATCAGCGAGATGGTTGCTACCGGTTGAGAAGCAAGTGAGTCTGCCGCGTGCAGACATGGAATCCGCGGGATGGGAATGGCAACAACCCCATGATATGTGGGCTCCTGCACGACTGGCCAGTCTTCGTATTGGTGGAGAGGGCAGGTTGGTCTTGAATGGTGAACTCATTGCAAGGACTGCATTTC
>CALCOQ010000020.1 GCA_937897005.1 uncultured euryarchaeote | reverse complement strand
TTCTTCATCAAGTTCAAGGCCCAGTTCGGACAATTCGGCGAAGGTATTCTTGGCCGAATCCACTTCGCGCAAGTGAGCAAAACCGTAGAATTCTTCAACAAGTCTGGAGAAGTTCAACTGTATTTCTTCTTCATCAGTCCTTTTCTGAACCTCCTCTACCTGTTCGATACGAATTTGACTCAAATGATAGATGAGGGCTTTCTGTTGTAGTCTACGCCACCCTCTCACATGGAACTGTTCCGCCAACTCCTGGAGTTGGGCCAAGTTCAGATCCCATAGGTCAGCCGGAGGGGGGACGCCATCTTCTCCACTGTCACCTTCATAGTCACATTGTGGACAAAATCCCATCTCTTCATTGAGAACTCCTCCACAGTCCGTGCAGTAGGTGACCTGCTTCATAATTTTTCAGAGAGGAGGCTTGGTTTACCTGTTTTTCCCCGAACGGACCTTCGTTCTCGTTGGAGAGTTTCAGGTGTTTCGATTCTCACGCCATTTCTGCATTCTGAGAGGTAGATTCACTGCAAACATCAAACCTACCATCAGGAATACGAACAGACTACCCATGGCGACCCCATATACAGAGATCAGCTCCACACTTTCCTCCATACGTACCGCGGTTTCTGAAGAGAATAAATTGACCACAGCCGGAATAATCGTGTTGATCGACAATACCGAGGCCGCTAATGCACCTGCAATGGCAGGATTGATCATCAGACTGCGATGATATTTGCTGATTATACGCTTGACATTCATGACATACACCTCATTGGTACGGATGCTGGTATCGAGCATACTGAATCTGATGACTCCATTGGTCAATTCGAAGTACATGACCAGAAGCACTGCGTAGATGACTATGAGTGCTGTCTCGAGCCAAGGGTTCTGCTGTAGGTCGAACCAGTCGTTTGACAATGCGACCTTGCTGGAAGCAAAGCGCATTGCTGCGAGTATGAAGAGGAAATAGGATGCGAGTAGCCAACGAGGGTCTCTCGACATCGTCCCCCAGAACCCTGTGCCAGTGGCCGATAGGATGACCATTGATTGCAGTAATGTAGCCCCTCCAACACTACCGAAGATCCAGAACCAGAATGTTCCCTGAGGAGGTGTGACTATCCAAGTGATGACACCGAGTGAGATCAACATCGCATAGGCGCCTAATTGCAAGGTCTGAACCATTCGGTCAGCAGGCAAGAACTTGTGTTTCGGGACTACTGGGCCACCGAGAAGGGCCTCGATGAAACCAGGGATGTGAACTTCCGGGACTGCATCATCAGGAACCTCGGTCCCCGATTTCATTTTGCCTGCAGCCTTCTTTCTGCTGGGTGCTGCGGAACGAACAACCTTCCCATCATAAAGATGCGAAGTGTCACTGCGAGACTGTTTCCTTGCCATTGGTGGTGGTGCTGCTGCCATGTTTATCACCTCAGAATCCTCTTGCTCCAGCCAGAGCGGTTGATAGTAACATATCAGGTTCCCAATCCATGATGTTCACGCCCATTCCGCGCAATTCGCTGATCAGAATGTCACGTTCGGTCTTCATGACCTCGAATCCCGTTCTGTCGATACGACGTGCATCGAACTCAAACTCCAGGCTGGAAGGGGAAAGAACAGTGACGTCGAAGTTTCTTGCTCTGAAGTCTCGAAGAGCATTGACTATTGTTGGGTCTTGTTCAAGATTGGACATGACGATGATTGGACTGCCCCTGTTGATGTGTGGAAGAATACGATTGACAACCACCTGTAGGGGGGTGTTTCCTCTCGCCATCGCTCCAGCCAGTTTGGTCAAGATGACATACAACTGTTTCTTACCGGTGTCTCGATCCACTGATACCACTTCATCTCCATAGACGATGAGGCCTACAGAGTCTCTTCTTGAGAGAAAAAATCTGGCAAGAGAGGCGGCAGCCCGTGTTGAATACACAAGCGCATTTCGACTGACTGGGCCGGTCTCAGCAATCGCCCTGCTGTCGACGATGAGTATGATATCTGAAACAGCATCTCTTTCTCTCTCATTGACCATCAATTTGCCACTGCGAGCGTATGCATTCCAGTTGATAGACCTGAAAGAGTCTCCATCGAAGTACTCGCGCAGGCTGTAGAATTCACTACCAGGTCCTGGTTGTCTGATGTTCACTGCACCAGTGAAGATCTTTGGAACCTTGCTCTTGACGAAAGTATCCTTGAGGTCTTCCATTTTTGGAAATACCAAGAAATCATCGTAGACATGTAGTTCCTTCTCTTTGTGGAACATTCCGAATGTATCCTGTACACGAACAGCCACAGGGCCTACACTGTAGAATCCTCTGAGTGGACATTCGACGGTGTATTCGATGAAGGTTTCACGGCGAGGTCCCAATTCCATCAGGATATAATTGGCGCCTTGCTTGATTCGCATGACCTCAGGTACTCGGTCTCGCACCTCAAGAATCTTCGGTAAAGCACTGTGATTCTGCATTCTCAGGGTTATCTCAACCTCGCCATCTTCAAAGACTCTGGCCGTAGATAATTTTCGCATTGCTGAAACGTTTGAGAGAGCAACTCCTTCCTCTCCCATCCATTCGTCCATTCTGCGACCGCTGGCTGCGACATCAGCGTGTCCTGAGAACAGTGCAGCATAGGTAAGGAATACGAATATCACTACTGCGACTGTGACCAACTGTGAGTTGCGCAGAGTCAGCCCCATCAAGTACATGGAAACCGCTAGGCTTCCAAGCAGGGCGGATTTGCGCGACCACATCCAGTTTCACTTCCAGGACCATCAGTTTGAACTCAGACGGTTGGAACTGGAACTTCTCTGAGAATAGACTGAATCACTTCTCCGGGTTCCAGACCCTTGATCTGATGTTCTGGCTTGAGAATCAGCCTGTGAGCAAGTGCGAGTTCAGCGACTGCCTTGATGTCGTCGGGAGTCACGAAATCTCGTCCACGCATGGCTGCAGAAGCACGACCAACCTTGAGTAGTGCTTGAGAACCACGAGGTGAGGAACCCACGAGCACTCGTGGGTCTTCACGTGTTCGGGCAACACACTCGACCATGTACATGCGAATGGCCGGGTCAACGTATACGTCTTCACATGCTTGTTGCATGGCAATGACACGCTGAGGGTCGGTGATGACATCGACATCAACTGCATCCTTCCTTCGAGTGATACGTCGGGCCAGAATCTCGTCCTCGTCAGCACGGTCAGGATATCCTACACTCATCTTGAACATGAAACGGTCCAGTTGAGCCTCAGGCAGTGGATAGGTACCTTCCTGCTCCACTGGGTTCTGAGTCGCCATGACGATGAATGGTGCTGGCAACTTGTGAGTGACTGTTCCAATGGTCACTTGCTTCTCCTGCATCGCTTCAAGCAATGCTGCTTGAGTCTTTGGCGGTGCACGGTTGATCTCGTCAGCAAGTAGTAGATTACAGAACAATGGACCGGGCTTGAAGGTGAACTCTCCCTTCTTGGCATCGTAGATGTTCGTACCGGTGATGTCTGCAGGTAGCAGGTCAGGAGTGAATTGAACACGCTTGAAATCACAACCTAATGAATCTGCGAAGGTGTTGGTCATCAGCGTCTTTGCCAATCCCGGATAATCCTCGAAGAGGAGGTTTCCGTTGGAAAGAATGTCGATCAGAACATTGTCGATGACGTGCGACTTTCCAATGATGACTTTCTGTATTTCAGCACTGATCGCTTGAGAGATGGCACCAACCGCTTGAAGGCGCTCTCGGACTTCAGCGGTGCTTTGGTGTCTGGGCTGTGCTGCTGCTTGAGCCTGAACAGGAGCGGCAGGTGCTGCTGGCATTGGTGCGGCGGGTGCTGCTGGCATAGGTGCTGCTGGGGCTGGCATAGGCGCCGCCGGGGCTGGCGGGGCTGGGGCTGTCGGTGGTACGGCTGGGGGTTGCATTGTTTTCTCCTCCTTGGTTCTTCTTTTATTCATTTACCCCAGCGCCGTATCGCCTGCAATAGCTGGCGTAACTCTTCTGGGGCGAAAATACGGTTCTGGCTGTAGGCCAATTCTATCAGCCTGGGGTCGGTGATCATTGCTTGAATCTCTGGTGGCGACTTATGCACCATCTCTTCCTTGGTCAAGTCGTGGAATATCCGCACCTTTTCCATCAGTGCCTGCCTGACCCGTTGTTGGTAAGTACCCGGGTCCAATTTGTCAGGCCTTTCTCTGAATCTGGTGAGATCGAATACATGTCGCCAATTCTCTTTCTCTGGAACCACCATTATCGCAATCGATAACAGAGCCAGTAGATTGAGAACTATCAACCACTTGAGCCAAGCATCTGAAGTCAGCAGGACGATCGCTCCCATCGCTTCAGTGAATGGTGAGGTCAAGGTACTGGTGACGTGCCTTGATTCATCGAACACCAGATAGAATTTCTCTGGATGCAATTTGATGAGGCTTGACAAGTCGTCATTCTCCTGTTCGCTCATGTCATGGATCAGTTCGGCGAAATAGGCACCGTTTCCGTTCCAGTTGCTGTTTGCCGATAATTCGGAATTCCAGCAGGTATGATCAGCATAGACAAGATCCGATTGGCATTGTGCTTTGCCAGTGGCAACGGCGGTTGGAAGGTCCCAGAGATGGTCTGCAAATGCATCATCATTGGCGACGAAGACGATACTGCCAGTCACCTCCACCTCATCGAGCCTGTCTCCCGACCCCGGGTTGATGTCCATGGCCTTGATTCCCGGATAATCGATTCGAATTATTAATCCGGTTTCACCGGCTCCAAGTTTGATGTTGAGGTTGCTTGTAAGATCGGCAGTACCAGTAACGTCCTGATAGGCGGAATCTGAAGCGGTCGCAAGAACCTTGACATCTCTGCGTACGTTCATCTCCTCATTTGTTCCAGGTCCAAGCACCTGAATCGCAGTAGGGCTGCGCATCAGCACTGGCATCCTACAATCATCGGTCTTGTGGGCATTGAGGTTTTCTTGTGTACAACCTGTGTTCAGTGCCAATCCATCCATCTGGGAAACATCTTGATTGACACTGGCCACAGTCCAGACATTGGTCTGGTTCTGTGGTGCTTGGGTACCTGAATTCACTCCTTTGAAATGTTTGACCTCATAGAATTGGTCCATATCCATTATTGGGTACTCAAAGAATTGTACTCCGAATTGGTCCGCAACTCTCTGGGCGTTGCTTGAATCAGCAGCTAGAATGACCTTCCCACCTTTCTGGGTGACGAAATCATGGATTGCTTCTGCTTCAGCCATATCAAATGGCTTCTCAGGGGCGACGATGACCAGAGTGGTGCGGTGAGGTTCTCTCCAATCATTGACGAGCATGGGAGTGGACATGGTGTTGGCGATAGTGTACTTGTCGAGAGATGCTCTCATCTCACTCAATTGTTGATGCTGGTAGTCTCCATCTGCTTCGGTGACATATGCACTGTAGACGGTTTGTTTATCGCTGCTGGCCAGGAGAATGACAGATGTTGAGAGAAGAATCGAAATGACGACACCAACGCCAAGCCAAGTCTCCAAACGGATACCTTCCTTCGCCTCTGACATTATATTCTCAACCCAGTATGCTGACGATGTTCAGACAATGATGCTTCGCCGAGCAAAATACCACTCAAATAGGTTGCCCATCACTGGTCATAGGCTCCCAAGGGTATCTATCAGGGGCATTTAGTATCAAAACGTCGAACCAAGGCTGCAATACCAATAATTGCAAGGCTCGAAATCAAAGAAATGGAATTCAGGAAATTAGCACGCACACCTTCATCGACTTCTGTATCATCGCCGTCACCTTCATCGCCATTTCCACCATCATCTCCTCCATTATCTGTAGATGGGGTCGAAGATGATGAGGAACGAACTTCCAGTTCGATACTGTCGGTCACACTTGCAAGTCCAGCAGAGGAAGACCTGAATGTGACCACACAGGATTTGGACGGGTGACTCGAGGCTGCGGAAACTTCGAAGTTCGCTTCAATGGTTGCGCCTGGTTCCACTGTCTCGAACAGACTGGTATCTGCTTCAGCATTCAGTTGTGGGCATCCATCAATGGTCAACTTCGTCTCGGTATTCACCAATCCATCATTCTTGTTTCCTAGATTCGTGATCTCCACCTTCACATCCATGGAATCACCTGCCATCACAGGGATATCCTCGTTGATGACATCAGTTGTCATGACCGCGACCCGAGGTACTTGGGTATCTATTTCGATGATCTGAGGAGTGGTGGAGAGCAGTGTATCTTCTTGTGCTATTATTCTCAATTCATGCGTACTGCCTTCACTGACATCGTTCAAAGCACCAACTTCTATAGAAACGGAGAAGGTTTTGTTCGATTGACCTGCAACCACAACACTCTCATCCAGTTCTACTTCGACCCAGCCAAACTCATCCTCATGGTCACTCTCGAACTCAAGATTGATGGTGACCTCGACCATTCTTGTGTTCTCGATGTAGAATTCAAGAGTGGTCGTCCCACCTGTGTCCCACCAATCATTCGAGTTCTTGTCTCCAATTGAAGTCAGAAGAACTGCATTTGAATGGTCTTCCACCCATCCAATTTCCCATGACGGGGTTTCAATATCTTGAGCAGAAGCTGGAACGGCCATTGAAAGCATCGGCACGATAAGCAAGATAGAAACCAAGATCATCCTGTTCTTCATGATTATTCCACTCCTTCAATCAGGTCTGAAAATGCCCGCTTCACCAGTACCGGCAACATCTTGCGGCGATAGGAGGGGGGGAAGTAAGTATTGTTCACCGGTTTCACCACTCCACGAATAGCTTGTCCTAATTCCTTGACAGTTTGTTCTCCATTCCAAGTATTGAGAGCCGAAGAGGCTTCTTCGAGATGCAATCGTGGAATGGATTCACAACCAGTGGTGGCTATCCTCAAGCCCTGCATCGAATCCTTGCTGCCATTCCATGCAACAGCAACTCCCGCTTCAGGAAAATCCCATGATTCTCTGAGCCTCAGTTTGCGGTATGAGCCGGCCCAATTCTTGGCCTCGTCTGGCAAGGTGACGTGTGAAACCATTTCTCCTGCTCCGAGGACATTTCTCTTGATGCCGTCGAGTTCAAAGAATTCCTCAATTGGCATCGACCGAGAACCGGCTGGGGAAACCAGATGAATAGTTGCATCCAAGCACATCAGAACTGGAGCAAGGTCGGCTTGGTAAGTTGCTACGCACAATGTATTCTGGTTGGGGATGACTCGGCAATCTGCCGAGGTGTCGCAATCGCATTTGTAGCACCATTCGATGGACCTGCGCCATTCTTCGGTCTGATTGAACCAGAAGCATCGTGTATCGAGGCAGATGTTCCCGCCTACGGTTCCTGAGCGCCTGATCATGACTGAGGCAATGGTCGCGGTAGCTTGTCGAATCAATGGATGCGTAGACTCATCATTGGCGAGATCATGCAGTCTGACCATCCCTCCAATGTGGTTCTCAGTCAATCTGTTCATCTCTTCGACCCCAGCCAATGATATCACGCTGGGTTTCGCGTTCAGGTGCCACTTGTAATTTGGAAGTAGATCAGTCCCACCTGAGATCCAATCAAAATCTTCACCGATATCAAGCAAGGTCTCAGCGATGCTCATGGCCTCTGTGATACTCTTGGGAGAATGTAGCACGAAGGGTGGCATCCGCATCAGTCATCACTCCTATATCGGCGCTCGACATGTTTCCATGCACGCGCCGCTCGTTTTCCATCTTCGATCAGGTCCTCTTGCTCGGGGGTGATCGCTTCTCTCCAGCCTTCATCCTGCTCGATGAGTGGAAGTTCAGGGTCGAAGCCGAACAATACCCCGTTGACATATGGCGTTCTGTCTTTCAACAGGTCTCGCTGCAGGTCTCGTTCAGCATGTTCCTCTGCTCGTTCAGAGATCTTCTGCTGCAGTGCTGATGGTTCAAACGAAGGATTCGGCAATTCCATTGGCTCCTCGATACCTGATTCTTTGCACTTCTTCTCGATCATCTTGTGCATTCTATCGGGAGTCAAAGGCAATTCATCGGGCCGAATACCGATTGCATCGTATACAGCGTTACACACCGCTGGCAGTATCGGTAACAGTGGTCCTTCTCCTGCTTCCTTGGCACCGAATGGGCCCTCGGGATCATTGCTCTCAACGATGATGGGTACCACTTCCGGCATCTCATGCACGCTCATGATTTTGTAATCGAGCAGATCTGGATTCATCAGGTGTCCATCGCGGCCATACTTCATTTCTTCAGAAAGCACCTGACCCATGCCCATGTGGCATGAGCCGATGATTTGTCCTTTGACCGCCAATGGATTGAGTGCCTTTCCACAATCATGTGCAGCCCAAGCTTTGAT
>CALCOQ010000019.1 GCA_937897005.1 uncultured euryarchaeote | reverse complement strand
TTTGCCAACGTCTCCATAGCCACAGACCACTGCTGTTTTACCAGCGATCATCACGTCAGTTGCTCGCTTGATACCATCGATCAGGGATTCCCTGCAACCATAGAGATTGTCAAACTTTGACTTGGTGACTGAATCATTGACGTTGATGGCAGGGAATAGCAACGAGTTCGACTTGACCCACTGGTACAGTCTGTGGACACCAGTTGTGGTTTCTTCTGACACACCTTTGCATTCTGCAACCACTTTTGTCCAGTAGCCAGGACGTTCAGAATGTATCTTCTTCAACAGGTTCTTGATGCATTGTTCCTCATGATTGGAGGTCTCTTCATGAACCCAGTCGCTGCCATGTTCCAGTTGGTAGCCCTTGTGGATCAACAAGGTTGCATCTCCACCATCATCGACGATCAGTTGAGGCCCTTCTTCCATTCCGTGGTCGAGTGCCTTGAAGGTGCAGTCCCAATATTCCTCAAGGGTTTCACCCTTCCAAGCAAACACTGGGACTCCTGTGACTGCAATTGCAGCAGCAGCATGGTCTTGAGTAGAGTAGATGTTGCAACTGGCCCATCTTACCGTGGCACCCAACTCCACCAGAGTCTCGATCAGCACTGCGGTTTGAATAGTCATGTGCAATGAGCCGGTCACCCGAACTCCTGTCAGAGGTTTCTCCGCAGAATAGTTCTGACGAACAGTCATCAAACCGGGCATCTCCTGCTCTGCGATATCGATCTCCTTACGGCCCCATTCAGCCAAGGAAATATCAGCGACTTCGTAATCCATATTCAGTTCCTCAGAATCTTCTTTCTTCAACATATATTTCCCTTCATTCAGCATTGAGGATGGAGATGCGCTCCGCATCTATGGCTTCCCAACTGAACCCACCATCATTCTCAGGAGTTCTTCCAAAGTGCCCACCCGCTGCGGTTCTCCTGAAGATGGGTTTCAGTAGCCCCAGATTCGAGATGATGGCAGCTGGACGGAAATCAAATGCAGCAGAAACACGTTTGTTTATCTCTTCTTCATCGATGGCTCCAGTGCCAAATGTGTCCACTCGAATACTGACCGGTTCGGCAACTCCAATGGCGTAGGCCAGTTGAATCTCACAGCGCTTGGCCAGACC
>CALCOQ010000018.1 GCA_937897005.1 uncultured euryarchaeote | reverse complement strand
GCCCTGGAATCACCAGATCACCAGCTGCGAACCAACCATCCTTGAAATTGGAGGATACTTTGAGAGTCTGTGGAGCCGCTTTTCCCTTGGTTCCCGAGACCTTGATCCTGTTCTTACCGGCTTTCTTCAACTTAGTGTTGGATAGGTCAACGACGACATCTGGGGTCATGTAGGCGGTGGGGTCACCTATCTCATACAACATCTGTTCAGCCACGGTACGTCGGCTGACACTACCTCCGGTCCCTTCCAGTTTGGTTATGATAGAATCACCATTGCGGCTGATTTCAGCGATTGGATAACCCACGTCTGCAAGATTTGGAATCACTTCCCAGTCACTTGAATTACCTCCGGTCACCTGCGCTCCACATTCGATGAGGTGACCTGCAAGAGTCCAACCTGCGAGTACATCGAGTGGATTATCAAGTTCATCTGGCGCCCATTCCTCGACCAATGAAAAGACTGGCTTTTCCTTATCCAAGGCTCTTGATGCCCAACCTTCTGAATGCAACATACTACCGACGATGAGGCTGGCGTCTGCAACTCGTCCAGTGATCACGATATCGGCGCCTCTTTCAAGTGCGTGGGCAATGGCACCAGCACCAAGATATGCATTGGCCGAAACAATTTCACTCCTGACATTGAACAAGGATTCTCCAGAATCCATGTGCTCAACCGCTTTTCCACCTCCAAGAACATCGTCTATCAAGGGGAGGACATCATCCCCAGAAACCATTGCTATCCTGCAATCCACCCATCCGATCTCACAAGCCAGAGCAAGAACTGCTTCAGCGCATGCATTGGGGTTGGCTCCACCGGCATTCGTCACCAGTCTGGTCTTCTTCTCATGCAGCATTGAAATGCCTCCTGCTCTCAACCAATCAATAAGATCTGTAGCCCATCCCTTCTGCGGGTCTCTGGCCATTTGCTTGGCAAGAATGGACATGGTCACCTCAGCGAGATAATCCATTGTCAGGTAATCCAATTCGGCACCTACCAATAGATCGATAGGGGCAAAAACCTGGTCACCCCAGAATCCGCCGGCCCCACCGATCCGAGTCACCCCCTCGCTCCGCATCAGTGTGGGAAACACACGGTCGTTCTAAGGAATTACGCTTCTGCGCCAGTAAATGGTGGCTCAAGCAGGTAATGCGCGTCATTTATCGCGTCGCGGTATTGATATAGTGAAGTCCGTTCGGCGGGTCGCATCAAGGAGTGATAAACATGAGTTCTAAGTGGGAAGACAAAAGCAAACCGCATCTAAACATAGTATTCATCAGTCACGTCGACCATGGAAAATCGACCACAGTTGGGCGATTGCTACTTGATAGTGGACATATCGAAGCACATGTAATCGAGAAGTTCGAAAAAGAAGCTTCAGAGCGTGGAAAGGCTGGTTTCGGTTTCGCCTATGTCATGGATGGATTGAAAGAAGAGCGCGAGCGTGGAATCACCATTGACGTGGCTCACAAGGAATTCTTCACTCCTAATTTCTACTGGACCATCATCGATGCTCCAGGGCACCGTGATTTCGTCAAGAACATGATCACTGGCACAAGTCAGGCAGATGCCGCAGTGCTTCTGTGTGCAGCAAACGATGGTGTCAACTCCCAGACCAAGGAGCACGCTTTCTTGGCTCGTGTTCTCGGCGTCAAGCAACTCATCGTCCACGTCAACAAGATGGACATCGCTGGTGTCGATTGGAACGAAGACAAGTACAAGAAGGCGGTCAGTGAAGTCAGTGAACTACTCAAGATGGCTGGTTTCAACCCTGCAGATGTTCCAATGATCCCAGCATCATCCCTTGAAGGTGACAACGTGTTCAACAAGTCTGATAAGACTCCATGGTACAAAGGACCTACATTGTTCGATGCAATCGATGCTATCGAGATGCCGCCAAAGCCACTCGACAAGCCTCTTCGCCTACCGATTCAAGATGTCTACAAGATCAGCGGTATCGGAACTGTCCCTGTGGGCAAGATCGAGACCGGAATTCTTCACGCTGGAAAGACTGTGGTATTCAATCCCAGTCAACAGAGTGCTGAAGTCAAGTCCATTGAGATGCATCACACCAATGTGCCCAAGGCTGAACCTGGAGACAACGTCGGATTCAACATTCGTGGACTCGCTGCAACAGACATCCGCCGTGGAGACGTGGCAGGATATGCTGACAATGAACCATCATTCGTTCGCCACGATGAGTCATTCGTAGGACAGATTCAGCTCATGGATATTCCAAAGGCTGTTTCAGTGGGATACTCACCAGTGTTTCACGCGCACACTGCACAGGTTGCAGTTCGATTCCTGGAACTTCTGGAGAAGACCAACAAGAATGGAAAGGAAGCAAACCCTTCCTTCCTCAAGACTGGAGACGCTTGTCTGATTCGCTTCCAGCCTACCAAGCCAATGGCAATCGAGCAGATGGACACCTTCCCTGAGTTGTCCCGCTTCGCTATCCGCGATATGGGTAAGACCGTCGCTGCCGGCGTCTGCGTGAAGATCGACAAGAAATGATTCGGTCAACGTGAGAAGTGGAGATGACAAGCAAGGCGTGATCACTTGGCTGGAGTAACTATCATCAAACTGACCGGTGAGAATCACCGGGATGTCGATTTCGTATGCGATCAGATCAAGAACATCTGTGAAAATGCAGACATCAAACTTCGCGGACCAATCCCTCTACCAACCAGAAGACTAGTGGTTCCATGCCGCAAGAGTCCTGATGGTGAAGGGAGTGAGACCTGGGACCATTGGGAAATGAGAATCCACAAGCGTATGCTTGAGATGAAGGTCGGCACAAGCAAGGATGAGAATGCACTTCGAAAGGTACTGAAATTACCGATTCCAGATACAGTCTCCATCGAGATTTCTCTGCGCCACGCCAATTGAATGGTTCATAGTGGTGCGGCTTCGGCCACTCCTGCATGAATCAAGTAATCTGCAATCTGCTGTTCTAATTGATGGACATCGCCTACTTCAAGGTCAATTTCTCCCTCAGCAGTGATTATCGGTTCTTCTGATGATTCTAGAATCCTGATTCTCAAGAGTTCGACTGACTTCAATGTCGATTCGTCAGGCTCCTGAACATCACTGTTCTCAAATTCTGATGGAGGGCTGGAGGAGGCAGGGGCGATGCTGATCAATTCATCAAGGGTCATCTCCTTGCCCTGTGGAATGAATGATGGTTGTTCGGAATGAGTGGGTGTTTCCTCTGATTGAGATTGATTCGCCATCTCCATCAATTCAGGATAGCCTTCCACTCTAGCGATTCTTTCCTCTTCATCTTCATCAAACTCCTCAATATTCTTCTCTTCTTTCATGATGATCTCAAGCGGAGGAGGCCCTCTACCTGTCAGACCTCCAGGCTGTTTGATGAACTCATCGAGCTGCTTGGTTCCAGACTCCACTTCAAGGATGGATTCGGCTACTCCTGCTCCCTTGTGCATCTCAGTCCAATCTATACTCGCCTTGAACGATTCAACCAACCGAACACATTGGTTGTAGAATTGTTTCTCAGAAGAATCGTGCTTGTTCCAATCCAATGATGGGATATTCTGGGAATCAATATCCCCCACGGGCCTGAGATTAGTGGTCACTGCATGATTCAATAACGCCACCAATCTCTTGCGAGCCAACTCAGTCAGTGCTCTGCGAACATTCGCTTGCCGCTTGCTGGCGGTATGAGAGCGTAGAGTATGCCCTTGGGTTCGTACTGACTTGTTCAATTCCCCCTCGATATGATCGAGTAAATCTCCACTCTGACTCCAGAATTCAGAGAATGGAAGTTGTACGGGATGCATTCTTTCCACCTGTCTTCGTAATGTGGCATACAGCTCCTCCTCAATTTCCTTGGCCCGCTTGGCTTCAAGTTTCCTTGCCGTTTTGGAGTCCTCAGGCATCGCGCTCACAAGGACTGCATCGCGCCCATCCCTTGAATGCTCGCACTGTTCAGGATGACCGAAATTGTTTGTTGATTGACAAAGACAGGGATTCACAGGTTTCAAGGCCATCGGGCCGACCTTGTCGGCCCGGGTGTACACGTGCGCGTAAGACATTCGGCGGCTGGAAAATGGAGGGCGGCAGCGCTAGTTGTACTACTGCTGATATCCTCGGCTTCACCTTTCCTCGCTCCTTCATCAGCCTATCGGACTCTGTATTCAGGAGCTGCCTCATTAGGTTCGAACAGCACTACTGACAGCGCTGGAATCAGTGTTCTTAGCGATGGTTTCTCCATTCCCGCCAATGCAACGATCACCGATGGATGGCTGAATCTCAGCACTGCTTGGGATATGGACGGAGGGAATGGAAGTTGGTTTGAAGCGGGTATCCAGAACCAGAATCTAACAATGGGTAGCAATGATTTAACCTCAACCTCGCATTTCCAAGACAAACTCAGTCTGGCACCGGATCAAGATGTAGGCTCGGCAGATGATCTTGAAACGCTGCGCTTGCAGTTCAATGGATTCACATCATCCTCTCATATCTGGTCAGTGAATGCACTTAATTTCAGCAATGCCAATGGTTCTGCTCCTAATTCAGTCCCTGAAGGATTATTATTGGCAGCAGCAACCTTGCAAGGCGGACTGCCTCCCGGAACATCGGAATGGATGCAGACGGAACCGATTGACCTACCGAATGTGGTCAGTAACTACAGCCTCCATTTCGAACATTGGTTATCGGTCGACAATGATGATGGGGCATGGGTCGAAGCAAGCCTCGACAATGGAAGTTGGCAGCAGATAGAACCGATTGGCGGGCACTCTGATAACTTGGAGAATGGAACACCCGCCTTTGTCGGCACCAATGCAAGCGCATGGGAGCAAAGCGAATTTCCACTTGACCAACAACTGGGCTTGTACACGTTGAGGAACGCTTCATCGATTCGATTCCGTTTCAACATCGTGACCACGAATCATAGTCAAGAGAGGCCGGGCTGGTTCATCGATGCGATCAATTTGACCAATTCAGGAGAGCCGACCAATTCCTGGTTCCATGGAAATCCCAATGGAGCATATGCTGCAAATGCAGAT
>CALCOQ010000017.1 GCA_937897005.1 uncultured euryarchaeote | reverse complement strand
GTTCGCCATCTCGACCACATCATCCCAGGAATCACCCACTTCTTTGCGCAGGAATTCTGTACTAGGGCCCCCGATATCAACGCCACTGCATATCAGGAATAGATTTGCAACCCCACCGATGACCCATACCTGATCAATGATTTCACCTCGCAACATATTATCTGCGACCTTGATGGAATCATCGACCTTGATGCCTCCAAGAACGGCGATGCATGGGCGCTCAGGGTCTTCACTGACCCTTTGCAATGCTCGAATCTCCTTGCTCATCAGTTCTCCAGCCACACAGGGCAGAACATTGGTGAATCCTGTGGTTGAAGGAGTGCTCCTGTGAGCACAGGCGAAAGCATCGTTGACAAATACATCAACAACTCCGGAAAGAGTGGAAACGATGTTGCTTTCACTCAATGCTTCGTAACTGGAATTTTTCATGGAATTCTCTTCTTCATCCATTCTTACATTGTTGAGCATGAGCAGTTCTCCAATTTCAAGAGATTCGATGGCGGCAAGTGCCTTCTCTCCATGTATGTCACTCACCCAGTCAACTTTCTTCCCAAGCAATCTACCAAGTTCACGTGCGTGCCCCAGAGTTCCAGTGAAGTCTGATTTACCCGGTCTACTCTGGTGAGTCATGATGACTACCTTGCTTTTGGATAGTTTTCGTAATGTGGGTAGAATCATTCGGATTCTGGTATCATCGAGGAACGACTTCGTCTCTGGATGAAGAGGTGAATTGATATCTGTTCTAAGAAGAACAGTTTTGCCCTCTAACTGGACCTCGTCCAGCGTGACGACCCTTGCCATCAGACCCTCGCGGACAACTGGTGGTTTTCAGTGGTTCCCCTACATTCCATCGAGTGTAGATGCACTTGCGCGGATTCGCGTAGGCTCGCAGGTCCACAAATCGCGCTCTTGATTGGCTCAATGGTGGCAGATTATAGGTGATGGGTCGAGCCGTTGTGCGTTCCATGGCGCGCGAAGACGATTCCAAGGGAATCGGAGGGGCTCGTCAACGTGCCAGCACAGCCACCAGTTCCTTTGGAGTGAGCAGGCGCGAAGGACATGATTCGAGTAAATATTACTCTGGTCGTATGTATGATGATCAAACCCAGGAATCAGATACAGGAATGGCGAACCCATTACCTACAGACCGTGAGAATCACATCATTTGCGGTGATAGCAGAAGCATTGATATTCCTGATAATACAGTTCATCTGATGGTCACTTCACCTCCTTACAACGCGGCCAAGGAGTATGATGATGATTTGCCGTTTCAGGAGTATCTTGGATTGCTGCGAGATGTTTTCCAGGAGTGCTATCGGGTTCTGGTGCCGGGGGGCAGGGCAGTGATCAATGTAGCCAACCTTGGTAGGAAGCCCTACATTCCTCTGTCCAGCCACATCAATCTCATCATGCAGGACATCGGTTTCCTGATGCGTGGTGAGATCATCTGGGACAAGGCGGCCAGCGCCGGGGCCTCCTGCGCATGGGGGTCGTTCAAGAGCGCCAGTAACCCGTGCCTCAGAGATATTCATGAGTATATTCTGGTCTACAGTAAAGGAGAATACAAACTTCCTCGCAGCAATCTGGAGAAAGAAACAGGGCGAGAAGATACAATTGTGAAAGAGGATTTCATTGAACAGACGAAGTCGATATGGTCATTCAACACTGAATCGGCCAAGCGGGTCAAGCATCCCGCCCCTTTCCCGGTGGAACTGCCACGTCGTTGCATTGAGATGTACACTTTTGCAGGAGATGTTGTTCTCGATCCATTTCTCGGTTCTGGAACTACGGCCATTGCTGCAATCAGAACTGGTCGAAGGTATGTGGGTGTTGATATTTCTCAGGAGTATTGTGAAATCGCCCAGTCGAGGATAGATGCCGAAGTTCTTGAACTCAAGGCATGAGATTCCGCGCAGTATTCATCATCGCCCTACCCCTGCACCCACTGATGACCTGGTCCGAGAACGACTTGAGCGGCCCTGATGGTGAGGACTGGAGAGTCCCGGTTCCGGAGTTGGTGATTCGTCAGGAGACTATGGCTCAAGCACTCAGAGACGATGGTCTTGAAGGTGCTTTGATCCAGAATCCGGTCGATCTCTATTATTTCACCGGCGGGCGGCAGAATGCTTCCCTGTTCATTTCCGCCGATGAGAATGTCATGCCGGTGCAATATGTGCGACGTTCCCTGAAAAGGGCAAGATGGGAGGCTGGTGCAGATGATGCCCCGCATGAGGTAGAGTCTTTTCCTCGCTTGAAAGAGTTCTCCGCCGCCATCGGTTGTGCTCCTGCCCTGCAGCATGGTGCTATACCCTCCGCCTTTGCCTCAAGGTTTTCCTCAGCCCTAGGCGATGGCGGCGACTGCACCGGGCTGGTACACGCGTTGAGAGAGGACAAATCCACTTGGGAGGTGGAGATGATGCGTTGTGCTGCAGATACCCAGTTACAGATGTTCAAGGCCATTGCAGACAAGGGCGGTGAGGGAATGAGTGAACTCGAACTGGTGGCCATCGCTGAGTCGGTATCTAGAGAGGCGGGATTTGCTGGCAACATCAACCTGCGAAGATTTCCAATGCAATGCGACCGAGGAGTGATCGTTTCAGGCAGAGCCGGCGGGATACCATCCTTCTTCGATGCTGCAGTTGGCGGCACGGGGCCATACCCTGGAGCAGGAATGGGCTCCGGATTCTCAAGGGTCAAGGCAGGAGAGCCGGTATTGGTTGACCTCCTGCACAGTCACAGGGGCTATCTTGCCGACATGACCCGGATGTTCGTTGCTGGTTCGTTGTCTGAGCAATGGATGACCAGACTTGATGATATGTTGGCGGTCAAGGACACAGTGGTCGATGGACTCAGTGGCGGAGCGACTTGTGCTGAGGCCTGGGTCAAAGGATCGGAGTTGGCTGCTGAGTTGGGCCATGCTGAACACCTGATGGGAATGCAACCTGACCAGAGCCGATTCCTCGGTCATTCATTAGGTCTGGAACTCGATGAGAGCCCAGTGGTTGCAGCAGGTTTCGACAGGCCGATGATTTCTGGTAACACCATGGCCATCGAGCCCAAGGTAGTACATTCTGAGGGCAGTATCGGCAGTGAGGACACCTGGGTGATGACAGAAGCAGGGATTGAACCAATCACAGCCGATGGAGCCTTTCCATGGTTGTATCAATGGTGAGCCATCCGTTGAGCCATCTTCATTGAGGTGAAGGTCTCCGCCCGAATCATGGCGAAACCATGGTCGACCAGTCACATAGGCTTTCTGGCTTCTGAATTCACCGACCTTCGGATTTCTGCTGAGGTCAAGGAGAAGTTGGTCAAGTTGATGCTGGCTGAGTTGGACAGGCTAGTCCCCGGCATGGAGAATGAGACATTGTCCAATGATCCAGAGCGCAAGACTCTCGATGACCCACAGAGGACGAGATTGAATTACAATCGTACTCGCGAGTTGATGATTGAACGCATCTCTAAACTTGAATCAGTCGGGTCTGCTGCAGTCCAGAGGGGAATTGATGACCTTGAGACATTCCTTTCGACGACGGTCAGAGCAGCAACAGAGGCCGCGGCAGTGGACAGAGTTGGTACGATCAAACCACGTCATCTTGACAAGGTGGTAAGACTACAGAGTCACGGCGTTGATATCGCTGCTGCAGTTGATGCAAAGCTGACGATGGAAGCGGAAGCCGATCCTTTGGCTGATGCAATGTCAGGGGTGGGGCAGAATATCTTGACTGCAACCAGTCTGCGTAGAATGGCAAAAGATTTCGCTGGAATACCAGTCACTGATGCTGCAATCCATGAATTGTTGGAATTGTATTATGATGTGGTCGATCAGACTGAGGCGGGGATACGTCATTCAATCGTTCTGGCAAACAGCGCTGAAGGTTTCATTGAGAGATTGTCTGAGATGAAGTCATTGATGATGTTGGGCTGGATGAAGAGAATGCTGAAACGTAGTGCCGAATATGCAGAACAAAGGGGATACAAGCGCATCGATATTGAGCAGATAGTGCATCTTGACCCTTTTGAGACCTGATTCTGGCTTCATTGTGTCATGCCAAAAACGATTCATTTCTCATTTCCATCCGGGGAATGATTATCATTCGGCTTAATGTGGGGGATTCAATTGGGTGTTGAACATGGGAGAAGCAAGTCTTGAGAGCAAATTGATTGGAGAGATGATAGGAACCTTCGCATTGACCTTCATCGGCGCAGGAGCCATAATTACTGGAGGGGATACCACGACCGTCGCCCTTGCACATGGAATAGTTCTAGCGATCGTGGTCACTGCAACGATGAACATTTCAGGTGGACATATCAATCCAGCTGTGACGATTTCGATGATGGTAGTGAAGAAAATAGATAATCAGACTGGAGCCAAATACATCGCTGCTCAACTTCTGGGGGCGATTCTTGCAGGTCTTGCATTGTTCCTTCTTTTGGATGGAACCTCCATGGCGGTGAATGATGGCATGGGCACCCCCGCTCCTCATTCGGGAATCGGATTGTTAGGGGTCATCGGTGTTGAAGCAGTACTTACTTTCTTGTTATTGTTCGCAATCTGGGGAACCGCGGTCGACCCCCGTGCACCTGCTATTGGTGGTTTTGGCATTGGCCTGATGGTTGGGGTGGACATCATGATGGGTGGCAGCCTCTCAGGAGCAGCAATGAATCCAGCCCGTTGGATGGGGACTTGGTTGTTCACAGATATGGCGGATATGAAGCATCTGCTCATCTACTGGGCAGGGCCAGTGATAGGTGCCTTGGCCAGTTCACTGCTGTACCATCATTACATCATGGCACCTGAGGACGAGGATGCGAAACTCAGAGACCACGACGCTTGAACAAGATTCAGATAGTCTGGTCTAGGCTGTCAAGAAAGCGACGATTTCAGCGTAGTCCGGTTCTTCAGAGGGAACATCAGCGACCCATTTCCATGCCACATCACCATTTTCATCGACGATGAAGACGGAACGCTGTGCTGCCGTGTAGCCCTCCATTCCGGCGAAGTCGTCCAATTCAACCCCATATGCTCGAACTGTTGAACGGGTATGGTCGGAGAGAATAGGGAAAGTGATGTCGTTGGCCGCAGCGAAAGCATTGTTGGAGAAAGGTGAATCAACACTGATCCCCAGTACGGTTGCATTTGCGTCGTTCAGTGCTGCCAACGAATCCTGAAAGATGCACAATTCCTTCTTACAAACTCCAGTGAATGCAGCGGGGAAGAAAGCCAGAACCACCTTCTGACCTTTGTGCCCACCTCCAGAAACAAGGTTTCGTTCTCCATCATGTAATTCAAAATCCGGAGCATCATCTCCTATATCTACCATTTTTTCACCATCATCTCCTCGATGTTGTTGGTTATCAATTCTCGCGCAGTGAAGTTGAACATTTCAATAGAGTGATTCAAGAGAGGTGACCCATTGCATCATACAGGTGGTTCTATCTCAGTCATCGAACTACTCGCCCCTGAGACCTGGGAGGGTTTCCTGAATTCGGGCACGGCTGTTTTGATACTGGCTAAAAGTGGATGCGCGGCTTGTGAGGAATGGAAACTCGAATTATCGCAATGGGACGCAACCCAAGATATCCGAATTGCAGAGATTCGATTGAATCAACCTCATTTTGGTAGTTTCAAACTGGCACATCCGTGGGTGGCTGACATCGATATCCTTCCATTCAACGCCATTTTCGTTGAAGGTGAGATGGTTGAACAGTGGGCTGGAGGCAGTTTGCCACATCTTGAGGAACGCTTGCAACGCTTCATGGGTTGATGGCCCTGGTCCAGCGGTTGGCAGCCGGAACCCCCATCACTTCGATATGTACCTTGTCAATGCCTTTCTTTTTCATCAACACGTTTCGCAGAGCCTCAAGGTCGACCAAACAACACGGACACTGCGGCCTTGCAGGTTGAATCGCTATTCTGAGCAATCCATCCACCAGATCTGCGCCGATGACTTCCATCTTTTCTGCACCATGTGGCTCCGGCCATGAGTCGAGAACTGAAGCGGCCTGTCGAAGAGCAGCCTTTCGTTTTCTTTCGCTCATGCGCCCACCATCAGGATTCGTCGTTTGATTGCTCCGCTTCTTCGACCGTCAATTTACGCAGACTTCCTTCTGCTTCTTCAAGTTCCTTACTACATTCATTCAGCAGTTTTCTACCCTCTTCAAAGAGGGCCAGTGTTTCATCAAGTTCACTTTCACCAGTGTCCAAAACACGTACTATCTCTTCCAGTCTTTCCATTCTCTCTTTGTAGTTCATCTCAATCATCCTCCATCGGTTTGACGGCGATGTCGCCATCATGGAATGTTAAACTCAGGCTTGCTGCCTTGGCTGCCACATCTCTGCTCCTGACCAGTTTGCCATCAGTACTCTTGACCAGACTCCAGCCGCGTTTGAGCACAGCCTCAGGATCGGTCAACTGTAATACTGCCCTACATCTCTCGACTCTTCGTCTTTCATGTTGCAAGCGAGCATCAGCAGAGCGGGTCAAGGAATTCTTCAGCATCAACAGCGATTGACGTGCTTTGCCCAGACCGATGAGCGGTGCAGACCTGAGTCTCGCTGCCAATGAGTTCAATCTTTCCCTGCGTCTTGACAACCATCGGTTCAATGCAGCCCCGATACGGTCAGTGAATTCGTCGAGGAACATGTCGTGGTCCCCTCGTATTGGAATCACCATCTCCATCGCGTGGGTGGGAGTTGCTGCCCTGTGGTCGGCGACCAGATCGCTGACCAAGTGGTCGGATTCATGACCAACTGCAGAAACGATTGGAACAGGACTCTCCAGTATGGCTTCGATTATTGGTTCTAGATTGAATGACCACAGGTCCTCTGGACTTCCTCCACCCCTGCCGACAACAACCACATCGGGTTGCAGGCAATACGCTGCCCGCAAGGCTCTGGGAAGCATCGAATGGGAATCTCGACCCTGAACCACGGTCTCAATGACCGTGCATCGGATATCTGGCCAGCGTTCATCTCTGATTCGCAGCATATCGGCCAGTGCAGCAGAACCAGCCCCTGTCACAATGACGACATGTCTTGGAATGAATGGTAATGGTCGTTGCAAACGCTCCAAGTCGCCATTCAGTCTTAGTTTCTCGATGAGTTTGCGTTTCACCTCTTCCAACAAGCCGATGGTGGACAGTGGTTTGAGTTGTTCAACCTGCATCTGTAATCGACCTTGGGGAGGATAGAGGTCGACCGAGGCGATGACCACGACCTGCATTCCATCCTCGAGATCATTTGGAAAATGTTGTGCCTTGCTCCTCCATGCGACGCAGTCGAGTTTGCCATCATCATCCTTGAGTGAGAAGTAGGCGTGGCCGCTTGCAGCGACCTTGTATTGGGTCAATTCACCCTGTACTGCGACCGACTTGACATCGGAGTTACGAAGGATGTCACGCAGATGGTGGGCGAGTTCGCCGACCTGCCAAGTTTCGCTCATCGGCCATGGACCGGTGTCAGGGGTTCATCAACCCCGCGATTGGCAATTTTCTTGGGTTATTGGTTGCCGAAGCGATTATTTCAGATTTCAATCATCAAGGCTCATGCGGACCCGTCTCAGCCTGATGGTATCCATCATGCTGCTTGCCGGATTGGCTCCTTTGATGAGTCCTCAAGCATCTGCTGATTCAGAGTTGTCGCCACAGGGTGAACATCTTGTTGGAGATTTCACTTG
>CALCOQ010000016.1 GCA_937897005.1 uncultured euryarchaeote | reverse complement strand
CTTCGCAGATGAGAAAGAGCAGCGAGATATGTGGTCCGATCAAGCAATTGGCTGACACCACTTCTTCCACCGACCCAGTTTCCTGTTGCAAGTGCATGAAGGATCTTTGAGGTCAGAACATCTGGTCTAAGGCATGAGGTGATCTTCAGATCACGCTTACGATTGTGATGCCTCTCAAGTTGGTACTTGAGGTCGCGTGCCAACTGATTCATCGAAACACGGAACAGGTCTTCAAACAAGTCGCCAGCCAATCTGACGCGCTTGTTCGCATAGTGATCCTTGTCATTTGGAGGCTTGTCATCAAGAGCCATCTCCAAAACCTGACGGACGATTCTTCCAATGAATATCGCCTTCTTCTTCCGGTCCTCAGGTGCATCTCCCAAGTGTGGCAGAACCTCTCTGTCAAGCAGTTGCTGCACCCTTGCTTCTCGATACTCCTTCTGTTGGCCTGCAGCGAATTTCTTCTCCAACCATTGATGAGACTCCTCGACATTCTCAACCGCGTACTCCTCATTGTCCTTGACTTCGTTGATATTGGCGACAATGTACTTGAAAGTCTGAGTCGGGCCAGCGATGGCCTGGAAAACATCCTGGTCCTTCTCGATTCCGAGAGCGCGCATCAACAATACCACCGGAATTGGAGTGGTGCCTGCTGTACTGATCTTGACCATCAGCATTCCATCACGTCGCTTCTCGACGGTGAGGGGTTTACGCACACCCTCCTTCTGTGAGAATATCTTGGCCACCTCTGTCTTCTTGGCATACCTCTTGTTGATCTCAATGGTCACTCTGTTAGGAGCAAGGTCCTCCATTGAAATGAGTACTCGCTCGGTTCCATTGATGATGAAATAGCCTCCAGGGTCGAGGGGGTCCTCGCCCTTCTTGCGCCACAGATCATGTGCGACCTTCTTGTCTTCCTCGGAGTGAGCGGGGTTGAGAACACCATCCTTGACCAGATGATTTGGATGTAGGTTGCATCTGGCCGAACGCGTCATGATAGGTAGACTACCGACCTGAACGCCCTTCTCAGGATTCTGCGGTATCCCATTTCTATAGATAGTGAAGTCGATCATCACTGGAGACATATAGGTCAACTTTCGCAACCTACATTCCATTGGCGTAGCATCGTGTTCACTGCCATTGGCTTCACGAATGGTGGGCGTACCCAACTGTATCTTCTTGAGACGCACAACAATGTCTTGATCGATGACGTCGAGTTTAATGATGCCGCCCTGGCCGTCATCAACCTCCTCATCGGTACCTACTCGTATCGAACGTACTATCTTCTCCATCCTCGACTCTCTGGAGTCGGTGGTGGGGATACAATCATCGTAGGAAGCTAGTTGATGGTTCACGAGACTACGCTCGCGGAAAAATGATTTGATTATCTCCTGCATGTTGATTCCCCCTAGTTCCCCTCCACAATGAGGCGATAAGCAACTGAAACTCCGGCTGATAGGCTTTGTCGGTTCACACGAATGACACGGTCGGCCAACCAGCCAGCTGGAAGTGGGACATGCTCTGGATCGGCTGCTGAAAGCAGCATATCCTCTTTCTCTTTCGTTTCCTTGATGACCTGGATGACAGGATCGGTGATGAGTATCTTTGGAAGTAATTCCTTTGCAAGACGAGGCTCTCCTGTCTCCTCGTCGTCTACAACCAAGCCCCATGGCGCAAGTGCTTCTTCCTCGTCCTCTTCTTCAATCAATTCTTGATGTGGAACCATCTCATGATTCAAAACATTGAACTTGGTCAATCCAAGTGGGAAGTCATCTTCATCCACTGCCTTTGCATTGATGGTGATCTTCTTCGAACGTCTCTTGCGGCGAGTAGCTCCCACCTCTCTGATGACATCCATCAGTGATGAGAACTTGTCATCATCCTTGGAAAGTGAAACTACTGTGGCAACTTCATCTATCGACAATTGCTTGATGTCAGCCATGTTTCTGTCGGTCGCTAACTTGTGTGCATATTCCTCGTCAACACCAAGTTCCATCAGCCGCTTTTTCGTAGCACTTTTCACAACCATTTTGAGACCCCACAATCGCCCGCCAAACAGCGAGCCAGTAGGAGTCAGGAGGTGGGCCCGACGGGGTTCGAACCCGCGCGCACCGGGTTAAAAGCCCGGCGCTCTACCTGACTGAGCTACAGGCCCGACGCGTGGTCAGGGCTTTCGGCGGACCGTGGGGGGGTATGTAAAACCATCGACAGAGGAGCCATAGGCTCCGCACGGGCCCCCTGAGGTCAAGTAGGGTCCGGCTCGAGGTTTCAGTTGGGCCCCAACGATATCAAACCTTCGTGGAAAAACCCTGATTTCAGACTGTTTTGGAGGAATTATCATTAGAGATTCGTTTGCATCAGAAAACATTGAAGATGAATTAGAACTGTTCAACAGGCCACTGGAAGAAGTAGAGTGGTGCGCACCAGATGGATTACTTATCGATCTGGCCATCCCGCCGACGGTCTATCCGCCGGGCGAAGATACCGGAATTCTTTGTGATTCTTTGAGCGTTTTTGGAGCTGGAGACGACAGACGATTACTCGAGATCGGATGCGGCTCTGGAGCTGTCAGCATCTGGGCAACAATCAGAGGTTTCAAGGTCCATACCTGCGACATCAATCCTCTGGCTGTCGCAGCACTCAGAGGCAGGGCCAAAGAGATGGGAATTGAAGACAGATTGACGGTTGTCGAAGGGGGTCCAGGAGAAGGCGAAGTCAAGGCTTGGAGCGGGGGGCATGAATTCGACTTGATAATCTGGAACCCTCCGTACCTCGACCCTCCCAAACAGGGTGAACCACAGTTAGGTCCATTGGAAGAGGCTGGAATGGTAGATCTGGACTGGAGCCAGGGTTCTGGTGCGTTGCTCCTATCTGAAATAGAACAAGGTAAACTACTGAAGAAAGATGGAACGGTGTTGATAATTCGTTCCTCCACCACTATTGGGCGATACCTTGGCGAACAAGCGATTGCAGGAGGGTGGGCATCAAGACCAACTGTTTCAATGACTTTTGCTGATGGAGAACACCTCGAGGTTCTGGCATGCTGGAAACCTTGGAGTGGACGTGAGATTGAAACCGTGCATGAAATCTCCTCAACAAACTCAGTAATTCTGGATGAAGGCGGAGAGAGTGGCCGTTGTATTAGAGCGGAAAAACAAACCGAAGGAAAGGGTCAGAGAGAACGTACATGGCTTTCAAACAATGGTGACCTGACGGCATCATGGTTACTGGAACCAAAGACCCCTGGTCTGCTTCAGTTGGCTGCAGGTTCTGCAATAATGAGCGCATTGGACTCACTTGAATCAGAAGAACCATCTGAACATTGGATGAAATGGCCCAATGACATCTGGAATGCAGAAGGCAAGATCTCCGGAACTCTGGCCCAATCACGTACGACTCCCGAGGGTGAGAGAGTGGTCCTGGGAATTGCTGTGAATCTGACTGAAAGAGAAATGAAGGAACGTGGTTCCATCATGGGAATTGATGCTCATACACTGGCACTCAGAATCGATTGTGCACTAGCAGGTCTTTTGGAGAAACGGAACTGCATCCCCGATCATAACGACGAAGATATTGTCGCCGCGGCATGGCGCTCAATAAGTCTGAAACTGAGCGAAGGGGCACGAGTGTCATCTCCTGAGTTCAATGGAGCAGTCATTGGATTGGACAAGCACGGTAGATTACTGGTCGATACAGGTCAGGAAATAGTTACTTGTGATTCTACCTATGACTTGACGTGGTCATTCAACTCGTGAACTTACTTCTCAGAAGAAACTTGACTGTGCCAGATTCCCCAAGCTGCGATCACAAATCCCAAGAACATGGCCAGCCATGGTACCAGCCATTGATGTTCGACATCCATATCGACGGATATCTCAGAATCTGTCTTCAGATAAAGGGTCCATTCTCCAGAATCTGAAACATCGAATTCCTCTTTCAGACTGCCACCTTCCTTCATCTGGTGGTGTGTCCAATCATCAGCATCCAATGCCTCTCCTTCTGGAGCCCAAGCAATGCTGACTGTTCCACAATCTCCTGCATCATCTTCACCAGGGCAGTCGATGAGATCCAAATCCACGATCACTTCATCACCTGATGATAGGTCATAGGTCTGAAAGGTCGCGGAAGTTGGATATGAACCCGGAGGTAATTCCTCATCAACCACGGGTGGCTTCATCTCCAGAGCGGGGTCCCAGAAAAGAAGAACGAAAGCGGTCAACAGCAAGACACCGCCCAACAAAACTGCAACATCGTTCAGTTTCACGGGAGGAGCCGCTCCGCCACCAGCCATGTCTCCCCCAAGCCCCTACCCGATTCAATCCTTTGGATGACGAGGCATGGTGGATATCAGAATGCAGAATGAAACGATGAGCAATGCCCAACCCAATGGATCTGAAAACTCCGGAGCGATACTACTATCCCTGCCACTGACAAAGAAATAGCTCCACCAGTTGACAGTATTCTCCCTGATTCCTGAAGTAGATGTAGCCAATCCAAACAACATGTTCCATATCTGCAGTAACAAGGTGGAGATTGAGAGAATGATGACTCCCCTGATAACCTCAACTTTGGAAAGGAATGCGAATTCTGGAATGGTTGCTGCAAGGTGTGAATCGTCCGCTTTCCACCATCTTCTGAGAAGCGAACCTGATTCGTCAGCCGCTTCGGATTCTACAGCAGCAGTATCAGGTTCTTCATCTCCGACGTCCGTCGATGACTCATCCATCGCCTCAGCGATAACTGCACTGAGGTCATCGTCCGCATCAACGACTTCTATAGATGGTTCCTCAGGCTCTTCATCATCAACAGCGGGCTCCATATCCAGCTCCTCTTCAGACGCTG
>CALCOQ010000015.1 GCA_937897005.1 uncultured euryarchaeote | reverse complement strand
TCCAGACCCATTTCCAATGGACCGAGACAATGATGGATTCGAGGATGCCGAACTCTTCGATGTCAACGCGACTGGTGATTTCGATGATTGCATATTCAATTACGGTAAGAGCAGATTCGACCTGTTCGGCTGTCCAGATGCTGACAATGATGGCTGGAGCGATGATGCCGACCTCTTCCCTGGAGACATGAGCCAGTGGAATGACAGCGATGGTGACGGCTACGGAGATAACCAGATGGGCACGATGGGAGATGCCTGCAAGGATACCTATGGCAACTCGACCGAGGATGTGTTCGGTTGTCCGGACGAGGATGGAGACGGTTGGTCAGCATTCACTGACTTTGATGATACCGACGGCTGGGAATGGAAGGACTTCGATGGTGATGGTATTGGCGACAATGGTGACCAGTGTCCTTACGATGCTGGAAACGTCCAGATGGGCCCTGACAGAGGCTGTCCCGACAATGATGGCGACGGCATGGCTGACCGTAGTGATGCCTTCCCCACCAATCAGGAACAATGGGCTGATGAGGATGAGGATGGTTTCGGAGATAATCAGGCTGCAGGATTCCATGATGATTGCCCAGATGAGGAAGGAGAATCATTCCGTATGCAGGTGCGCGGTTGCGTGGACAGTGACAATGATGGCTTCGCTGACGAAATCGAGGATTGTGACGATGTTCCAGGTCTTTCTCATATCGCCATGCTAGGTTGCCCAGACAGTGATGGAGATGGACTGCCGGACGATGTTGATCTCTATCCAGGTCCACACGGTGGAACCGCTGATGATTACGATGGAGATGGAGTTGTCAACATCGAGGATGCTTTCGAATTCGACCGGACCCAGACCAATGACAGTGATGGAGATGGGCGTGGCGACAATCAATCAGAAGGCGCGACCACTCCTGACTTGTTCCCTGATGATGTAGGGGCATGGGGTGATTCTGATGCTGATGGTTTTACTGACCAGTTGAACAATGTCAACACTGACGATTGTCCTTCAATCCCAGGAAGCAGTACCACTCCATGGAGAGGTTGCCCCGATATCGATGGTGACGGCATCATGGACCTTGCCGACAAGGATGCTGATGGTGATGGAATAACCGATTCACTCGAGGAGCAGGCAGGAGGTGCTCTTGGCATCCCGTTCGACATCTACAATGCCAGTTCTGTTCCCGAGGACCTCGATGGCGACGGAATGCCTGACATCCTCGACGATGATACCGATGGCGATGGCTTCCCGGATGATCTGGAGATAGAGAGGGGCAGCGATACCATGGATGCCAACCAGACGCCGATGAACATGTACGGTGAAGGTGACCTCGGATTCTACTACGTGCCTGGTGAAGGATTCAAGTCCGGATATCAGGAGGAAGGATACGAGATATCTGCCTCCATGGCGGTTGATATGCTGACCAGTGAATTCCTGCTTCCACTATTGCTGCTTCCATTGTCTATGGTGCTGATGCTGAGAAAGGGCAGGCGCTACAAGAAGATGCGAAAGCGATTGGATACCTGCAAGGACCTTGACATCCTTGAGGAGTTTGAAGGTGATATTGATGAAATGATCATGAAGAAGAAGGTCAAGGTCGAGCACGGAATGATTCTTCGCAATCAGTTCGAGCGTATCAGGGACAAACTCTCCGGCGGTTCATCAGCCGCTCCGACCAGAGCCAGTCCACCACAGCAAGGATTCGGTGGCTCAGGTGGCGGTGGTGGTCCACCTGAACGCAGTTGGTGAATGATTCAGGGTTCATTGCTCGGCTGAACGTTTATCACCAAACAAGTTTGTCCAGTGCCATGCGTATCAGAGCACTGCTGTTGGTTTCGATTCTCGCCTTGGTCCCGATTCTCGGGCTGGCCCCACAATCCGAAGAGGTTGACCCGGCTATCGTCGAGGATGTTCCACAGGTGGATAAACTGAATCCTGCTCAGCAGGATGCCATTGCTGAACTCGACCTTGGGATTCAGAGATCAGAGGTTGGAGCGCGGGCATATGGGGCCAATTGGGCGGTCAAGGCAGATGGAATGGGGAGCAATGGGGGATATG
>CALCOQ010000014.1 GCA_937897005.1 uncultured euryarchaeote | reverse complement strand
CATTGGTAGGTGCACAAACACTGACCTTGACCTTGTATCTGGTATCCATCATGAAACGTCTCTTCCCATCCCCATCAGGGTCGGCTGGAGCTTCATCGAAATCTAACTCCACTGTCCAATGCTCTTGTGCCCAGGTGGCGATATCGCTGCCTTCAGGCATTGCCTGAGGCGCACCGGGTGTGGTGAATATCAGCCAACCATCAGCGAAGTGCTTGGTCACTGCAATCTCATAAACCGCACAATCTCCAGGTAATACATAGTCCATGGTATCGAATATCTCGAAGACGATATTACCCGTGGAACGAATACTGACATTGATCCATAATTCAAGAACGTCATAAGTTCCTTGAGATATACTCTTGATTGGTTCGCCTAGCGACCATCCCTTGACATATAACACGAAAGTGCCTGGTTCTTGAGTTGTTGGAATACTGACCTTCAGATTCTTGGTGGTGGATTGTCCTGGGTCGAGTTCAACCTCAAGAGGGAAGTCAACCTGCCATCCGAATGGTAGTAACCATTCCTGTTGCCCTTCAAGACTTGCAGGGTCGTAGAATGCGAATGAGTCATGAACATTGCCCGTATTCGTTATCGTGATCGAGAATATCGCAGTTTGACCTTGTTCCACGTCAGCCATTCTGTGACTGGTATCGAGGTTGATTCCATGGACCACGTCCATCAAAGTCAATGTCATCCGGTCAGAACGTATCGCAGGATCCTTGTGACTTGTAGCGATGACAGTTATCTCTGCTAGTTCATCCTCATTCGCCTGATAGATTGATGGTGCTCTGACGCGCAGATAGAATCGCGTACTCTCGCCTCCAAGCAGGAATATAGGTGTGCTTGGGAAGATGGCGGTATGGTTGTTAGAGAAGTATAGTGTGGCTGACCAATTAGCAGGAATATTTGACAGATTCAAAGAATATGTATCTGAAACAAGATCGGTTGGTCCCGGGGTGGTATTGTTCAGTGTCAGGTTGTAAATGGTCTGCTCACCTGGTTCAATCACATGATAATAAGTCTCACCCTCACCAAATTCAATATCCACCTGTCCAGTCAGAATATGAGTATAACAGATTGTAAACATGTTGTTGTTTCCTTCCTCACCACACTTATTGGTATCTGTCCATGCCAGATGGGCCCCACTACCGAGGTCATTGGCAAAGGCAGGCGGTTGACCTAGGCCCGGCCATTTAGGTGAACTGGGGCCTAATTTGTTCGATTGCCAGTTAGTGACGACCACAGGCTCCCAAGGGTCCAAAGCGATTTCACCCGGACCGGTCAATGAAGTCTCATTGAGGCGAACATACTGTATCTCCTCCTGAGCGCTGGTGTTCCAGTAATCGAGCCAAGCGATGTGTACATGATTCTGATCATCGGTCAACAGTTCGGGATACATACTGTTAGCAGCGTACTTGTTGTTCTGAGGTAATGCTGCCTTGCCCTCAACATTTGAAATCGGGGTGTCCTGGATCTTCTTGATTGCATATGTGGACAAGCCTCCGGGAACTCCGTCCCAATCGCCCGCTCCGCGCAATCGAAGTTTGGTGTAATATATCTCGTAAGAAACGTCCTTCTCGAAACCGTAATCTCGACCATCCATCCAAACGATGTGGGTATTGCCATCCATATCCACTCCAATCGAAGGATGGAATGAATATGCATCATCATTAGTGATTCTCGTATCATTGACCGCTATCAAACCACCAATGTCTTCGTAGTAGTTTCCTCCAGAAACCGTGGTTCCACTCAATCCATAGGCGAATCCACTGGAGTCCATTCCTGTGTCTGCATTGTAAGGGTCAAGAACTGACATGTAAATCTCTCTGGAATTGTTGGTTGAGATGTAAACCATTGCTTCAACGAGAAGAGCCATCTGGGAGGCGCCGCTTCCAGAGGAAGGGAATTCGTAGACCTGCCCGCCAGCATCGCTGTTTGCGATAGTGGTTCCAGGACAGTTTCTAGTATGTGTTCCTTGTACTCCATCAGGGCATTGTACAAGATCCCTGAAGTGAGATTGTACAGTGGAGGCTCCGCCATAGCTCTGACCGTACATCCCTACTGGAATCACTCCCGCTCTTAGACAACTATCATGTGCTTCAGCGATGGAAGCATGGTCATCTGACTGGCCCGCTGGATCGCCATCCTTTGGCCCCTCATCAGAGATTGGAATTACTATCTTGGTTGCATTTGGATTCCAGTGATGATCATCGGTGGTTGGCGGATTCCCGGGGACATTGTTGCTGCTATCCATCCAAGACAAACAAGCCCAGTTGGAACCTGGACCCCAATCCTCACCCGAATATCCAGAATATGTTCCACCATTGTACACCGTACCTGGAAGTTTTCTGATTCCCCCGCTGGTATCTCCCGGAGTCAGACCAAGAGCGGTGTTTCGAGGACCTGCATTCATGTTGTGCCCAGCACAGTTTCCAGTGCTGGCCGCACCGGGTAGGTAGTTTCCTAGACCATATAGTGTTTCAAATACAGTCATGTTGGCCTGTTCAAGCATTGGTTTCAGACCCATGAAATTGTATCCTCCAGAACTGAAAGTTCCACCATAGATAACAGTGCATACATCAGCCCATTCTGAATACATCGAACCTGAAGTATCGATGACGAAAGTCAATTCGACCTTGCCGCCTCGCGTATCATCCCATGCTATCTGAACGAAATCGTCAGCATCCACAACAATGTCAGGATGGCCTTTGTGGCCAATGATTGGAGTCAGTAGTGTATCATCATATACAGTGATGGCAGCAGATTGTGCATAATCAGGTTCAAGCATTGAATAATAGATCTGAGGTTGCTGATAGAATCGACTGAGTTCATCGTAGGAATCTTCCCATGCGATGTGTATATTGTCGCGACTATCTATCGCTAGACTTGGCCAATCTCTGTTATGAGCACGCTGGGAAACTATGGTATCGTCAATGACGCTGAGTGTTCCATCATCCGTGGCTGTACCATCTCTATCATCATTCCACGGATTGAGAACTGTGTAAACGATGGAATGTTGGCCTGACTTATCAGCCCAAACGACATGAACTCTATCCATGCTGTCCACGGCAATATCGGGATGCCAGCTCTTTGCTCCACCATTATTGGATATCTGAGTTGGGGCAATGAGGGTCTGGCTGCGAGGATCCAGCATCGTGTAATACATCTGACGTATATTCTGGCTGTACACAGCGTGAATGTTGCCCTGAGAATCGGCGTCCATTGCCACCATTCGGTTGTTTGCGCCATCATCTACCAGTTGTACAGAGTCAGTTATCACAACTAACGATGCCTCTGCTTCGGGGGCGGGTATCATTGAAACAAATATCGATGCGAGCATCAAAGTCACAAGCGTGTATGATTGTAGTCTTCTTCCCATAAGTGTCACCAGTCCAATACGGACAAAAAGGTGGTCTTACTCTTCTTACTTAACCGCGCGCCTCACGTGTCATTTTTGATAGAATAGTATCATTGTAGAATAATTGCATGATGATGAAATCAAACCCATTCAGATGGGTCAAATCCTGAACCGAAACTACCCGATTCATCTGTCTCGACCTGTTCGCCGGATTTGGTCTTGGAAGATGACTTCTTGCGCTTCTTCTCAAGGTCATCAACGGGCCCTGGTTGGCCGATACCCGGGCCATGATGATGTTTGATATCATGGATCAATGCCAATTTCGCCAACCATAGTCTTCGCATGCTCTGCATCAATTCATTCTTGTTCAATCCATCAAGCCAAATCGGTAAACTGACATTGAATGCCTGAAGTGGGCCAGTCCCAGAATCCCCAACACTCCCAACATGAATCGCCCAATCAACTCCAGAACCTGTTAGAGTCAAACGCATATCATG
>CALCOQ010000013.1 GCA_937897005.1 uncultured euryarchaeote | reverse complement strand
CACGCGAGGCCACACCAGATATGGACACACTGGATAGGGATTGTTTGAAATGACGACCGCCCGAGCAGGTTGTATGCGAAGAGCGCTGGTACTAGCGTTGCTGCTATCGACAATGCCATTCTTGTCATCATTCACAGTTGCTGATGAAGCAAGAGATGCACCAACCTGTACAACATTGTTTGAAATCACGATACAAGCATTCGATGTAGGTGGTGGCGAGTGTTCCACCTACCGAATCGGTACAGTTTCCAGTGATACGGTTCTTGAGTTCAACATCTCCATTTCTGGTGATGCCATCGATTTCTTGATCATGACCGAAAATGTGCATGAGGCATATTCTGGAGGCTTTGCTTATGGCCATGTGATAGAATTGTCTTCACTTCTTTTTGCTAATGGTACATACAATTTCCATTGGCGCCCTGATGCCAATGACATGAACAAGGAATTCCATCTTGTCTTTGATAATCTTGCCCATGATAATGATGCTGGAGAGGGAGATCAGGGGGGTTCTGAGGCGACTGTTCAGGTACAACTCAATGAGGTGGTTGATACATACTGGACCGAGTTCCACAATCTGGTCATCATGGAAGTTGGAAGCCATCAAGAGTTATTGGGAAGTGATGAATTGACACTTGATGCCGGCACTCAGATTACGGTTTCAGCATGGCCGATGTTTGGAGAGCCAGATATCTATCTGATGACGGAACAACACAGGACCACCTACGTCAATGGCGACAGTGGGGCATTCCACATTCCAGGAGCAACGATGACCGCAATCGCTGGGTTTTCTACGATGATGTGGACAATCTCAGAGTCTCAAGCAGGTGAAGGGTTGTATCTGATGGTTGACAATGAAGCCTCGCCTTCAGGTGGGGGTTCAGGTTCCTCAGAAGCCAGGGTCAGCATCAAGGTTGAATTCGACCCAGTGCTCGCTCCATCGATATCTGATGATCTGAATTCCACTGCTGCAGTAATTGGGCAGGAGGTGGCATTGAATGCACTTTCAACTCCGAATAGACAGAGCCAGGTTCAGAGTTTGGCTTGGGATGTTGATCTCGGAGCGGATTCAGATGGTGACGGCACGCTGGACAATGATGCAGATGCAACGGGTTGGAGTGCCGCTGCCAGTTGGTTCACCCCAGGAACTCATAGGGTGTTGCTGACGGTGACTTCACCAGATGGGAAGAACGCCCAGTCAACTCATGAAGTGAGTGTCATCGACGTGGTTGCACCAACGGTGTCGATTTCTCATGATACTTCATCCAATACTCAAAATCAGGCCTTGGCGCCAATTGGAGAGGTTGTCACATTCACTGCTAATATCAATGATGACCATACCATTGCTGGTAAGCGCTGGATGTTGGATGGAGTTGAGGTTGGAACCGGCAATTCTTGGAGCAAAGGATGGATGAATCCTTCTTCCCATGTCCTGATGTTGGAGGCAACTGATGTATCAGGAAATATTGGAAATGCAACTTTACTCATCAACGTCATCGATGCAACAGTACCGACTCTTGATGCTTCAAAGGTTGAAGTTCCGGTCACAGTGACCGCAGGAGAAGGATTCACTCTGATTGCAATAAATGCTGGTTCAGACTCATTTGATGATGATTCATCACTCGAATATCGCTGGGATTTCAATCTGGATGATGATATGGATGGCGATGGAATCAAGCATAATGATGCAGAATTGATAGGTCAGTCTGTTGGTCCTATCAAGTATAGTGACAAGGATGTTGGAGAGGTCTCGATTCGCTTGACCATCGTTGATCCAAGTGGAAACATGGTCTCCAAGGGATATACGATTCAAGTTGAACCTGCGCCAGAATCGAAGACTGGAATGGTGATATCGATCATCATCATCATTCTTGCAGCAGTCATTGCAGTGGGTTCATTCATGTGGCGACAGAAGGAGATGGGAATGGCAAGACATCTGCTCGCTTCACACGGTTTGACCGAGGAGGAGATTTCTGTTCGGATATCCAGTGTCAGTGAGACCAGAAATGTTCCATTCTTCGCTAAAGCGGTGGTGATTGCAGGTCTTGCTGAAGGCACAGGTCCAATGACTGAGGAACAGATTGCTGAGAAAACAAAGAATGCTGAGATGCAGCGGTTGTATGGTTCTTCAGGTGGAGGCGATCCAAACGCTGGTTTCAGAGCGGTAGGTACCAGTCATCAGGGAAGTGATGCTGAGTTTGCTGCCATGGCAGGAATCAGTGGAGGGGGTGCTCCATTGTTGGATGCATCTCAGGCAACTGCCGCTGCAGAAGCAGCAGCCCTATTCAGTGACCAGCAGCCCGGGCAGGTCGGGGCCCAGAAAGAGGTTCCAAGTATTCCTGAAACGCCTCTGGGTGATGAGATATTTGAACAGATAGAATCACATACTGCTACGAAGCAACAACCCAAGCCCTCGGCTGGTACTCAAAGTGGTGGAATCAGTATCCCCGAACGATCAGCACCCACACCTTCAACTTCATCTGCAGCACCTTCCTCTTCACAAGCCGCTGCTTCTGCGGCGTCAGGAATGCGCGGTTCATGCAGTTCATGTGGACAAGGATTCATGGTGCAATTGCCTAGTGGTGTGAATGAAGTGCTCGTCGATTGTCCAAAGTGTGGTGTGGAGCAACATTTCAGCCGTTGATACCGCTCTTGTGGGGACACTATTGACCCAATGATTGAAGATGGCCGCGCGGGTCATCATTACTGCATGGCAGCTAGTGGAGTTCGTCTCATCGTTTCCGGCAAGCGCCCCCTCCGGGGGCGTCCGAGACTTCTGGCGGTGCTGTTGACCACCCTTTTTCTGTTGCCAATCGCCATCCCGATCGGGACCGCGGCTTCCACGTTGCAGGTAGCCAGTGATGACTTTGGCGTCATTGCCGCTCTCGAAAATGCCTTGCAGGAAAGAGATGGTTCGGCAGATGCACCAGATGTAGAGGTGATGGCAATGGCCAATATCACCAGTATCGAGTCCAAGGTCAGGGCGGTGGACCAGAGTGACCCACTGAATGAGATAGATTCTGGAAGGACCAAAGTCAGCCTACGGAACACCACGGCGCCAGCGCCCACACATCCTCGCCCGTATCAGATGTTGTTGAATCCAGATACCCAGCCAGAGAATTTCCCGGACAATCTCATCGACACCCTGTTCGAATTGCCAGATGATTTCTCTGACCCTCTGGCGATTGGTATCAATTCATATGTTCTCTATCTGAATTATACTTCACGTTTCGGTGGCCCGCAATATGAGGCATGGGATTATGGCTCCTTCACCGGAGATCTTCTTGCTTTTGGTGAGGATTTTCGTCCTTTTGAAACCGCCATCGATATCGATGGAGATGGAGTCGATGATGTAGTAGTCAGTCTGTCACTGCTTGGATTCTTGTTGGATGAAGAGGGTGAAACTTGGGGAGTAGAGGGAACTGGAGTATTTCCGTTCATCATTCCTGAATCCATCTGGTTGAAACCGACTTTCGTCTGGAACGTATACATGATCGACCCAGGAGATGACCTTTGGGACAGCATGGCGACCATGCAGGTCACGGTGATGAAGGGTTTTGCCTACAATCTGATCGATGATGGGGAATCTTATGCGATAGTCATCGATTCCAGATTCACCCAACCGCCTCAAGATTTCAATCTCAGGGTAGGTCTAGAGAGGGTTGATATCTCCGTTGATGGAGTATTCAACAGCATTGGAGATTTGATCCTTTCATTGTTCAATGATGGTTTGGATGGCGAGACTTTCACCATCACAGAGGTCCTTGCTCCGTATCTTATCGAGATTGAGAATCCCGACAATCCGGGAAATCCGAGACAGACTACTTGTCAAGGTGGTGTGAGTCTGCCCAATGAGCCATACTACAATTCATCAATACATCATCTCAACTCATCTCATGAACATAGGTGTGCATTGGGTGTCGGCATTGGTTACGTGCATTATGACAGCAAGGGTTCGGATGGTGAAAGAGAGGTGCTTGAGGTCGCATATCTCGATGCCGCTGTTCATCCAATCGCAGACTCAAACAGGTTGCCGGAGGAAGTGGACATCATTCTCAGAAATGATAACTTGGCAGCCAATTCACTTGATACTCTGGAGTATTATGGAGACAGGAACACCGATTTATTCCTGCATTATTTCGAGGACCGTTCCAATTATTCTGAACCTGATTCCACTGAACCATATGGTAACACTACCGATGCTGAGGTATGGTTGAGAGGCCTACCTTCGGGAAGCATGAGCGATGAGGAGATTGCAGCGATATTCACCATGATGGGGATGGCTCCGGGCTCGGATGACCTCCCTGGCAACGTACCTGACAGATTGACCTTCATCATCGGCATCAAGAATTTTTCGCGTGATGAAACTGGAAATGGAAACCATCCGGACCTTCCTATCAACCCAGGTAGTCCTCCAATCAGCATGGTCTGTATAGTTGGAGTTGGGCCGGTTGAAAGTATCGAGTTCATCGCCTATATCAGAAGGTATGGAGATGATGATGACCGTAGCAGGACGGCGATAATGATTGAAGACTTGCCACCTGCATTCATTCTCCATGGCACCTTCCAACTTCCAGCGGGTGGTGGCCTCAGAGTATTGTATGATAATCCGAATCTTGATTTCATTTCGCAGTTCCTCGATGACACATTATTGAATCTGGTGGAGATAGTGCTTGACATCGGAGCCATCGTCAATGGCTTGCCCGCGGCCATCATCACCAGTACTGGACAAGGTGGTGGCACAGTGATGGCGGAGATGTATACTCGAGTTTCACTCGGAAGCGGGACTCAAATCAGACAGCCTAGAGCAATAGGAGAATTAGGGCTTGAGATGGGCTCAAGTGATCATCCATACATTGCTGATTCAGATCATGTGTTGTTGGCGCTGGATAAAGAATTGAATCCAGTCTCTGGAAGGGATGGTGATGAGATTCCGCTGGTCGAGGTGGCTCTGAGCGTCAAGATCTCGGGGGTATTTCGAGTCAAGCATGACTATGACCCATCTTCTGAGATTCGAATAGTTGAGATCAATGGGACTTCCACTGGTGCATTGGATTTCGTGTATATAGAACACGATAGCGGAACTTTGGATGGACAGATGCAGAATGCACACATCTCTGACAGGCCACAGAACATCCGAATGGAACAGACTTCGGAGCACGTCATATATGATGCAGACAGTAATATCGGGACCATCACATACACTGCTTCAGAGGGAAAGCAGAGAAATGCCCTGAGGCTCGAATCATTACCTTCGAATTTTGAGATATTGCTTGGCGACGAATTAGGATATAGGTCGATTGAACCTCTTGGTGCGATTCATCTACAGATCACCAATGCGACCGCTCCAACCACCATGTCTGGAGACCACATACATTTCTGGATGGACAAGGATATCAATGAGGCGACATTGTCTGGAAGATTATCCAACATCACTCAGATTTCTCGTGTTTCTCCAGAATTTGAAGGTGCGTCAGGAAAAGAGGGCAATGGACATGTGATATTGGAACGAAGTTCTGCATCTCGATTGGATATCCTGATGAGAGATGAATCCTCTCATTCGGACCCATATCTTGGTTTCAACGCCAGTATTCGACTGGACCCTCTGCCGGCATCGGTAGGTTTCGACTATCCAAGTGAAGTGAGTAGCAGCGGATTGGAATTGCCTACTTTAGGTGAGCAGGAAGGTGTTGCTTCATTGGCATTCTTCATCGGAGATATGGTCGGTCTTGGACAGACTGTCAGCGATCTGCTGGAGGCTTTGACAACCGACCTTGCTGGTGGGGGGGGGAGTGAAGATAATGATGTATTATTGTCATTGTCTCTAGATGCTGGTGAGGATTTCAGCATGATAGCTGAGATTGAGAAAGGAGATATGGTTCCAAAACAGCCGGATTGGTTGCATGGGATAAGTCTGGGTATCGCCAAGCATAGCCGACTTTCGTACAACTTCTCGAATCTGCCATTGGAATTTGTTTCGAGTCAACGTGAGGCTGTTTCACAATATCTTGAAGATGGTATTATTTCGCTTGGAGAACGGCAGGGATTCATCGACCGCTTCGCTATCATCATGGGGACCGCTAACGCCACAAGGTTTGCGGATTCGTTGGCCGATGGAGATATCATTGACGATGAATGGGAACGAATGGATCGGGAATATCTGATTTCACTCGGCCTCGAGTTTGAGGAACGCAGGTCTTGGCATACTCGTCTGTGGATACCTTCATTGCCGCACAAGATAAACGAGTTACGATTCAATTATTCAAGACAGGCAGAAATTCCAACTTGGGAGATGCTTCTTGATGTGGAGGACTGGAAACCAGCGAGAAGTGGGCTGATGATCAAGGTTTTCGGACTCAATGGATTCGACATCGAGATAGAATTAGAGGGACTCGATACCAGTAAACCCCAGAATGCTGAAGTCAAGGTATTGATAGGTACAGATGACAGTAATGCAGTCCCACGCACCAATGTGGAGATGCAGTTCACGTTGGGCAACAATCTCGAGTTTGCTCGTGCTTTGATGCTCAATAACAGAATCAAACAACGCGTCGAGGTATTTGTTCAGGATGTTCCATCTCAGGCTTCATTGGTCGGAACCATCGGTGATATCCTGCTGATTGATTTTGAAGTGCCCGAGCATCTTCGTCAGGGAACGCGTTCTGCTGAGGCAGCGATGCTACAGATGATGACCTGGAAGGAGGGCCGTTGGTGGCCAGCAACGGTATTCATGCGCGACCTGCCGGGAGAAATGCATCTGGCGATGACGCCACACGAAGTCTTCGATATCACGGCTCCAGGCGCATTCCAAGGAGCGATGACCTTGGATTATTCCAGCAACACAGATACAATGGACCTCTATATCCAGACTTCAGGACGGGCGGTTGAGCAGCGTGCAGATACCCTGATGTTGGCAGAGAATCTCGCAAAACGTACAATCATCACACCTACTGAAGACTGGGGAATCAAAGTCTCTTCATCTGGTAAGGGTATTGGCAAGGTCTACATGAGGCAGACAGACCTTCCTTCAATGCCAGGCGTATGGATCGAGCAATTGGAGGTGGCGGGTGAGAATCTACAGAGTGCTACCATCCATGTACACAATATTGGTCCCTTCCCAATCGTTGTTATCGACGATGTCACTGGAGGAAGAATAGTAGCCACCGCCAATGTAGACGTTGAATTCCTCGGCACCAAATGGGATGCAAAAGGAGTGCTTCTGGACGCTCAGATAACGGGTGTTTTCCCTACCGCATCGACCTTCGGGGTAAATGGTGTGGTCAGCGATCTATCGATGCTAAATGCGCTCACTGGAGGTTCAGCCAGTACTACGCACATCATCATCGCAGATCCGTTCACTTCCGTGTTGTTGACTTTGGTGGCGACTTTTCTATGAGGTGTTGAAATGAGTGAGAAAAGAGCCATGGAACTCTGGGATGATGAGGATGGTTTCGTCATCACTGCCGACGGTCAGGTGATAACAGATATTGATGAGATATTGGAGATCGAGAAAGACAACGAGTTCACTGAAGAAGAATATCAGGCATCACAACGTGCTGCAGAAAGGTTGCTCAATCTAGGTAAGGAGATCACCCCAGTCAGAGTTTTCGCTGCTTCAGCGATAATCGTACTACTCATCGGCTCAATCTTCGCCTCCTGGTATTGGGTCATTCCAAGAGATTCGGTAGATGTCGAATCAAAGTATTTCCAAAGAGGTGGAGGTCATGTGGTTCTGGTGGAATTGAACAATCTGGGAACAAGAACCATTCGTGATATCACCGTGGTTGTGATTTTTGAGGATTCAGAAGGCTACACATTGGCTGAAACATCTTGGCATAAAGGTGAGATGCCAGCGCATAGCAGTTATTCGGGGGATGACCTTGAATTATTGGTACGTGGATACACTGTGTGGGCAGAATACAACATAGTTCTCAGCGTTTCATGGCAGGACGATTCAGGTAGGCATCATAGTGAAACTTTCACTCATACCGTTGGTGAGTGGACATCTGAGCGTTTCACCGACGAAGCGGGTCGTAATTGGATACTGTTCTGATTGGACATTCACTTGTGCGCCGCCTACGGCGGCGTAACGAATAGGGAATGGGTTCAAGTCCGTCCGGTATCCCGACAGAGTTTGGTGACACCGTTGCGAGTTGGCCGTCCATTGCTTCTGGTGTCGGTCATGTTGTTGGCCAGCATTTCTCCAGTCCTGACTTATTCCGAGCGGAAAGGAGTGATCGATGAAGGCCAGATGAGCGGACCAGAATTTGAGAAATATCACTTTTCAATCGATGAAAATCGTATTTTTGATCTCCGGCCTAGTGATGTGGTCTATCTGGATGGACAGATGGAGGAACGGGAAGAGATGGCGGATTCAAGACTGGGCATCTACGATGCGTATGGATTGTCATTGTCGGTATCATTGCCTGAGTGGTCAATAGAGCCGCGTTCTGATGTGATGATGGCAGTGATCAACTCCGATTTCACTCTAGAGGATTCCAGAGCCTCTCTGGTGGAAATTCAAGGTCTGGTGGTGAGGGAATACATCTCTCCCAGTGGTTTCATCGTTCAAGGCCCAAGTAAGGCGTTGAGCCAAGTAGCGGAGTCTCCATCCGTCCTTGCTCTACATGAGGTTCCAATCGCTATGGTGGTCGATGACAGCATTCTCTTCAATTCCTCGTTCGAACAGGTCGAGGTGCGTATCGAGTCGTGGAGACATGATGCAGAGGAGCGTATCGATTCTGACTTCATGTTGTCAGACAGCAGTGGTCATCGATTATCTGGAGATATTGAGGCAGCAGCAAGAATCGGCCTTGAGGAGACATGGTTGCATGCGGAGGGACGATGGCAAGGGCTGCTGGACAGTGTTTTCCTTCCTGTCATGGCAGCGGATCCAGCGGTGGGTTGGATAAGGGAGCCACCGGTTTTCGGGATCTACAATGACCAATCACGTTCCCACATGAAGAGCAGTACGATGTCAACATATTTCACAACAGACCTCGATGGTTCGGGAGAGATTGTCGGGGTTGCAGATACTGGAATTGACCATGACCATGGTGACTTCGGTAGTCGAATCGTTCAGAAGGTCGACATGGTAGGCGATGGTTCAACTGCGGACACAGACAGTGGTCATGGTACACATGTTGCTTGCACGATACTCGGAGATGGAACCAGAGGTGGATATTCTGGAGTGGCTCCGGGAGCCGAGTTGTATTTCCAAGCTATGGAGCATGATCCCTCTGGGAACATGTATTCTGCCAGTATCAACACCTTGATGAATTCTGCATATGACAATGGTGCGAGAACGCATTCAAACTCATGGGGTTCTCAATCATCGAATGATTTTGGAAGATACACCACCGATTCAGAAGATGTTGATGATCGAGCCAATTACTACGATAGGTACTATCACGGCAGGGAAGGTCTGACGATTCTCTATGCCAATGGCAATGATGGTTCACAATCTGGCACGGTAGGCGCTCCTGCGACTGCAAAGAATGCGATTTCAGTAGGAATGCATCAGGCACGATACAGCGGTGCTCCTGATACGATAATGGGTAGTTCCAGCAGGGGCCCGACCGATGATGGAAGAATCAAGCCTGACATCATGGCTCCTGGTGGATATGTTCGCTCTTGTAAAGCGCAAGAAGCACAGGATACATCGGGCAGCACTTGGTCAAATCAATGGTACATGGAATACTCCGGCACTTCCATGGCTACTCCTAATGCTGCAGGTGCAGCAGCCATGGTAAGGGAATATCTGACCGAGATTTCACAAAGACAAGAACCCCAAGGAGCATTGGTCAAGGCATTGTTGATTCTTGGCGCTGAAGACATGGGGACTCGGAATATTCCGAACAACGATGAGGGATGGGGTCGAATCAACCTTCGTAACACCCTTGCTCCAAATGCTGGGCGTGGGATATGGGTGGATGATCGTAGCGTAGTTTCGAGTACCGGTTCCCTCAAGTCTTATTCCTTCAACGTCACTTCGGCCAACGTCGCTTTCAAGACCAGTCTGGTGTGGTCTGATGAACGTGGCTCACGTTTCAGTAATGGTGCACAGTTGGTCAATGACCTCAATCTTGAGGTTGAAGCACCCGATGGGACCATCTACCGCGGAAATGATTTCTTCAATGGCCGAAGCACCACAGGCGGGAGTTGGGATGACCTCAACAACGCAGAGGTTGTTCTGATAGACCAAGCCGCTTCAGGAATCTGGATTGTCAGGGTTCGAGATGGTGGTCATGGTGGCTCCACTTCCCAACCCTATGCATTGGCGGTTTCCGGGGTTGGAGTGAACGACCTGCGTCCAGATGCTTCACCGGTAGCGGGATCGATATTCAGTGACATCGCAATTCCTCAGATTGGTGATGAGGTGACTATTTTTGCCGGGGTTCAGAATTTCGGTAATGTCAAGGTTGACGACCTTCAGGTTTCAGCATTCGTTGATTCTGTTGTTCTTGATACCTATGAAGTGGATCTAGGCCCAGGTGAAAGTCGCACCTTGTCATGGCAGTGGATTCCAGACCAAGATGGTGAGAGGACGATCGTCATCGAGGTCGATCCGAATGATGCCATCGAAGAGATTGAAGAGAACAATAACCGGGTGACAGCGATAATCGAGGTCACCGCTCCTGGTGTCAAAGTCACATCAACAGAGTCAACGATCACGGTATCTGAACCTGAGCAGAGTGTTGCATCATGGCAGGTTGAATTGACAAACACGGCTTTGCTTGCAACCAATGCCAGTCTCGATCATGGTTCTGTGTATCGTCAATCGGATGGAACGCAGTTCGGCGAATGGTTCGTTGGAACAAGTGGTTCCAATTTCTCTCTGGGTGGTAAAGACTCCGCCATCATCAACATCACCTTGGTCCACCCCTCTCCTCCTGAACCCGGAACATACATCCTGCCATTGACTGGAATCGACATTGACAATGCGATATCCTATCCTTTCAATCTCTATCTTGAGGTTCCTGAATTACCTGACCTTCGTTTTACGATGACGACTTCCAGTGTACTGGTTTCTCCAGAGGAGCCTACTTCTTTTGATGTGGAAGTACACAACGATGGTAATTCGAACCAAGGATGGAATCTTTACTTGGAGTCTCCATCTGGATGGCAGTCTGGATTCGATGATCTCGGTTCAAGGCCTGGTGCGCCTTCAGGCTCCACCGGCGCTATTACAGAAGGCTCCAGCCGGTTGATTGGAATCACCATCTATCCTCCTCAGGTGATGGTCGCAGCAGGTTCACAGATCCAGATAGAGATTCTAGCGATATCTCAGGCCAACAGCAGCAGAACCTGGGAATTGTCAGTTGACATGGTCGTTGAGTCTTTGGAGAATGCTTCAGTGGAACTTGAGAGTACATACGGGGTTCTGCGCCCTGATTCCACAGTGAATCTCCAATTCACGGTATTCAATACTGGGAATGTCGATCTTGTTCTTTATCCAACAGCTGACCTCCCTGGTGGATGGAGCATAACATCAGCGATGCAGAGTATGGATGTAGATGCTGGCGATTCGGTGAATTGGTTGGTTTCTCTTGAAGGAAATGGGCAAGCCGTGGGTGGCGAATTCAATCTTCATCTCACAGGTGAGGAGAACAGATTCTCTTGGCTGGGTTCGCTGGAAGTAAAGGCATTGGCTGACCCGTCAGTGGAGTTTGCGTTCATCGAGATCGGTGGAGAACAGTGGGAGCATCCATTAGGACCAGGATCCCATCCAGTCGCCACTCCATTGAATGTCACTTGGTTGATCACCAATGATGGAGATGGAGAGTGGGAGCCAAGTGTCAGTCTCGATGTAGAGAATGGGATATTGACAGAATGTAGTGACCCTGGGATCATTGGAGCAGGGGATTTCAGTACAGTTACCTGCATGATCATTCTTCCTTCAACACAACAACCTGGTAGTCAGCCAAAGGCGACATTGGGATTGAGCGGTGATGGTATCACACGCGAGGATATCATTTCTCTATATGTGAAGGAGATCAAGGCTGTTTCATGGACTGATGTCAAGACTCCCATTCTTCAGACCGGTGAGCAGACCACTGTTGAGATCAGGATTCGCAATGATGGAAATGTTGCACTCAGTCATCGTGTTGTCATCAATGACAAGCCTCCCGGATGGACAGTTTCCATCGATGGCTCTGGTCTGATTCAGATCGAGCCAGGTCAAGAACAGACCATTCGGTTATCAGTATCTGCGGATTCTGCTGGTAGCGACAATATCGCTCTCAGTCTCAGCGACGCTTCTGGAGTATCAGGGGTACAACATTCCGTGGTATTGACTGCTGAGGGGCAGAGCGCTTCCGAACAGGCAGGAAGCGGTTCTGGGGTGTTGATCTGGAGCAGTCTCATGGTCATCATCATTGGAATTGCAGCGATATTCATCATCCTCTTCCAACGTAAGCAGGAGAAGGGTACAGCAGCATCTCCTGATCTTGCACTTGCAGCCGCAACTGCTCAAATGGTTCCAGCAGCAATCCCTCAAGTTGCTTCAGCACCATCAGTAGCTCCTCCGGTTGAGGCGTTCGTCCAGCAGCCAGTCCCTGATTCAGCCGCAGTCTCGGTACAGTGTTGGGCTTGTATGAATCCAATCGAGTCTGAATCTTGCCTCGCTTGTCCAGGTTGTGGAGCCCGTTACCATGGGCATGAGCATGGTTGTGGCAGCTCTGCATTGACCAATTGTCGAGGTTGTCAATCACCTAGTTCAACATTCATTCATTCATGAAAGTCATCTGATGCCTACGGCATCAACAGTCCGAGAGGTTGATTATGGGTCCGCGGCTCCGAATGGTCATGGAGAATGGAAACCGTGGCAGGGATTCGGTTTTCCTGGTTCTTCTGATGTTGACTTCCATTCTGCTGTCCGCAGTTCCGGCAGCAGCTGTTGGTGGGAGAGATGCATCGATCATCCTTACTGCAAATCCTATGGCTCAGGAGGTTGCCAAAGGTGAAACTGCAGAATACACCGTCACGGTGAAGAATTCGGGTTCAAATCCTGTGTCGGTCCAACTCTCAACATCTCAAGGAGATGGCTGTAATGGATTCACGAGTCAAGTGGATCAGATATCTGGTTCCATCGATGCTGGTGCTTCAGAGACCACTAATCTTAGGGTCAATGTCACTGAAGGTGCTGCCGAGTCTTGCGAGACAACGGTCACAGCAATCGCCAATGAACAGGTGACTCCACCTGACCAACCCGGCTCTCCCGCTCAGGAGGAGATCACGGTGACAACCAGTGTCGATGGTGATGAATCGAATGAGATGTGGGCTGTGGAACTTGAAACCGCACCAATCAGTCGTGACTGGGAGGGTGAAAACATGGTGACATGGGAAGTTGAGGTGAAGAACACCGGGCGGATGAATGCAACCATCAATCTAGAGGTTCGGGATGGAGAAGGCCCTGGTTGTGATCCTTTGGAACTTGAAGCGGAGTTATCGGAGACGACCATGCAGATCGATAATGACTCGTCTGAATGGGTGGACCTCGATGTTTCGGTTCCCAGTGGTCAACAAGCCAAGAAGCAATGTTGGAACATCCATGCGGAGATCCAAGATGACCCACAACAGAATGCCAGTGATGACCTTGAGGTGAATCTGAATATTCCAGAATTGCATGAATGCACGTCTGAACTTGCTGATGGTCTTCTGAACATCGACCCGGGAGAAACGAAATCCTCCACGGTGACCTATACCAATACTGGAAACACTCAATGGAGCGTTCAATCCTCTATTTCTGGGAGTAAGGCTGCATGGGTATCTTTCGATGGAGCATCATCGGGTACTCTTCCCTACGAAACTGCTGATGACACCAAGTCCTTTGATTTCGATGTGACACCGGATGATTCCCTCAATGTAGGCGATGAGGTGGATATCATCATCGCAGGTAAGGATGGAAATGGTCCAATCAAGTGTCAATCGGTCCTCGTCGTTCGATTAGGACAGAGTCACGGTGCCAGTGTCAGTCTGAGCACCAGCGTACTATCCAATGTTGAACCTGGTGCAAATGACAGTACCAGTATCACGGTGACCAACCAAGGAAATGGAGAGGAGGATATGCAGGTCAATATCATCGTCCCCGATGGTTGGATTGCACGTCTTGGTGATGATGTCGTGATTGCAGGAGCGACTGGTTCAATCTCAGTCACGGTCGGCAGTAAACATGGCTCTGACAAACAACAGAGTGTATCCTTGGAAGTCTTGGTTCCTGATGATGCATTGGCTGATGAAGTGATCACGATTCCAATCACTGTTTCTGCTATCAGTGGTGGTTCGGTATATGACAGCACTGAACTCAGCGTGACCGTGGCTGCTACCCATGGCATGGTGGTCACCACCAATGCGCAGGACCAGACCGGTAAGAGCAATGAAGAGGTGTATTTCGAATTCGCCGTTGAGAATACAGGTAACACTGCCGATAATTTCCGCTTCTCGGTCATCAGTCAGACGGCAGTTCCAGGGTGGGATACTCATTTCATCTGGGAGGATGGAGAAAGTACACCAGTGACCGAGGTCTCGATTCCAGCGCGAACAACCAAGACGGTGATTCTGGTTGTTCAGATTGAAGACAGTGATGAGGAGTTATCCAATACGCGACTTACTGTCAGAGTGACCAACAAGGGCGATTCCAACACTGGAGATGGAGATGGAGATGGAATTCCCGATAATCAGGCTGAGATGGAGTTCCGAGCCATTCTATCCAATCAGATATTCTTGATGGGGATGCAGTTGGATATCATGTGGGCAGATGAGATTGGTGGTCTGATATCTCTGGCCCCGGGTGGTTCTGAAACAATTCCCTTCTGGGTCGAGAATCTAGGCAACTATACTGATAATGCCGAAATTTCTGCTGAACTTGTTGGAACCAATCTGGGAACAGTCAAATTGACCGATGAGAATGGGGCCCTGCTCTTGGATTCTATCGAGGTGAAAAAAGGGATAGGTGTTCGTAACATCAGCACTGGGCTATATTTGACCGATAGTGAAGGGCTTTATGTGGTCTTTGAATTGAGTCCTTTATGCGATGTTGATTGTGCCACGGACAAGGCATGGCAACACATCTTTGATAATGGTCTACAAGACTTCTATGAGGCTGAATCATACAGGGTACTCGTATATGCGGAATTAAGCATTTCATCCAATGCGGAGAACGGCGTCAATGGAATTGTACGCCTCAGTGTGAACAGTATCAACAACATGATCGACAGAGTTGAACTGGATGTTTCCGCAAGAGTGTCCACCATCAAGAAGATAGGAATGTACCATGAAGGGAAAACCGACGTCTCCATCGATTATTCCAAGTCAAAGACATTCGATGTGACGATAACAAATGAAGGCAACACAGAATTCGAGATCCTTGTATTCACCAGTGAAGGTCTCCGCGGTTGGGTCATCAGTTTGTCAGAAGAGGAAGGCATCATGCGAGATGGAGTCTTCGTTGCAGGTCTTGAGGTATGCGACAAGAACACTGATGGCGCATTGGTCTGCATTCTGGACATCGGAGAGAGCGTGGTCATCGAGATTGATGTCAAGCCACCTCATGCTTCAGAAGTCTCAGATGAATTCGAATTCACATTCTCTGCTGAGCCAACAGACTCCAGCCTCGTTGGAAGGAAGAATATTGAATTCACTGTTTCTGGGGAGCCGGTTGAGGAGGGGATTTTCTCTGGACTTCCAGGCTTCACAACATCATTGAGTATCATGGCAATGTTTGGTGCTGCGGCACTTCTTTGGTTCCGTCGAAGGGACTGAATTGATAGGGCCCCCCAAAGGGGGGCCGATGGTTATGCTTATGTCCGGTCTTTGGGTGGACACACTCGGAGAGCGTCACGATTTCTCCAGGTGACGAAGTGACCACCGAAGCGACTGTTCCGGATGCATATCTCGCTGTTGCACTGATGACAATCGTTGGAATTGGCTTTCCGTTGGCTTCTTTCATCCTCAGTCGCTTCTTCAGACCGATGCCCGATGCCTCCAATCCAAACATCACCCGTTCATATTTCCTTGAGGGATATGAGGTCGATCACAGTCTCTATCCTCGCAGATTGTCGACCTACGAATGTGGAAGCGAACCTGTTGGAGATGCAATGATCCAGTTCCATTTTCAGTATTATTGGTATGCCATAATTTTCCTCGTCTTCGATGTTGCATTCATGTTCATGGCGCTTGGAGGCATGTTGGTCTTTGAATCCGAAGGAGCAGGCAGTGCTGGAACGGCTGTGGCCGAAGAGGGCTTGTTGGCTCTAACCGCCTTCCTTGCTCTGATGATACTGGGAGTATGGCACGTATTCCGTAAGAGAGGAAGGATATACATCTGAGGTGGTCATGATGGAGGGTGGAGAGAATTACACTGTTTTCAACAGTCGAACCTTGGTTGATATGGTCGGCGATGTCACCGATGAGGCTTTGAAAGCGACCAAGATGAAGCAACTCATCGGTACTCTTGGAGGCCGTTTCTTCAATTGGGCTCAACGGAAGTCTCTGTTTCCACTCCACCTTGGTATCAAGTGTTGCGCTCTGGAGATGGCGGCTGCAGGTGGGCCAAGATTCGATGCTGAGAGATTCGGTGTCATCTTCCGTTCCAGCCCTCGTCAATGCGACGTGATGTTGGTCAATGGACCGATATCAAAGAAATTTGCCGACCCGATAGTTCGCTTGTGGGAGCAGATGCCCGAGCCCAAGTGGTGCATTGCCATGGGCGAGTGTGCGATTTCAGGCGGCCCATACTTCCAATCTTACAACATCCTCGAGGGTGTTGATACCGTGATACCTGTCGATGTATACATCCCAGGTTGTCCACCACGTCCCGAAGCCTTGATCGATGGATTCGGTAAGTTGCGAGAGAAGATCATCCGCATTGGAGCGGTGCCAAGCCAAGAGAGGCCGAATGACGCTCCAATCATCATCGGGGAGGACTGAGAATGGGAATGGCGGTCACCTCGGCCCAGAACAAGGCTGCAGTTGATGCTGCAGTTGCGGCGGTCATGGACAGATTCGGCGGTACTGGAATCGAGGCCACCAGCGTTGAGCATTCAACTGGCAAGCACGCATCATTTCTCAGAATAACATCCTCCACTCGCCAGTGGTTGGGCCTTGCCAAGTTCCTTCGTTTTGACCTTGGAGTCAATCATTGTTCAATGGTTACCGGCACTCATTTCCCAGACGGACCTGAAGAGAGAGGTTGGGAAGTTGCCTATCATTTCATGCGCATGCCGGTCAAGAATCAGGCTCCTGGTACCTGTGTTGAGTATGATGCAGCAAGTCTGGCAGGAATGGAGATACCTCTGGAGGTCGAGGTCTTCATTCCATTGGCTAAAGGAGATTCACCAGAGGTTGACAGCATCCAGTCGATATGGGTTGGTGCCGATTGGAATGAGAAGGAGACATGGGATCTTGTTGGAATAGAGTTCAAGGGACACAAGGACATGATGCGAGTCTTGAACCCTCATGATAGTCCACTTGGCTTCCATCCTCTGCAGAAACAACACAAGTTACGCTATCACGATTACAATGAGATGTATGATGATCCACAAGGTTTCAAACGGAAACCAACAGATTCGGGGTTGGTGAAGTAATGGCTCAGATGTGGATAACCATGGGGCCCCAACACCCGATGACCCATGGACTGTGGACTCTCCGTGTCAAGGTCGATGGTGAAACGGTGGTGGATACAGAACCCGAGTTGGGCTACATCCACCGCGGCGTGGAGAAGATATGTGAAAGCCGAGATTTCGTTCAGATAATCCCCTATTGCGACAGATTGTGCTATGCCAGCGCGATGACTTGGGCACATTCCTTTTGTTACGCTGTGGAGGACCTGCTCGAGGTCGATGTTCCAGAGCGTGCAGAATATGTGCGCCTCATCGCAATAGAGATGCAGCGAATCGCCAGCCATCTGATGTGGT
>CALCOQ010000012.1 GCA_937897005.1 uncultured euryarchaeote | reverse complement strand
TTTGATCAATTGTCCCATCCAATCAACACGGCCCGACATACCTTGTTCGTCGAGTTGTACTCGAAGGTCAGCCAGATCGATGATGGCAATACGGTTGCGGACTCTAGAATCATCAACGTTCATCCCCATTCCTGCCATATGTGAACGAAGGCTGTCTTTGCCTTGTTCAAGAGTCACATAGATTCCTGAAGAATCGCCATGAAGAACATCATTGTAAAGCATCGAGAAGGTGAAACTCGACTTCATCGAACCGCTTGCACCAGCCACCAAGCAGATGTGCCCCTTAGGGATACCACCTTGCATGTTCTCATCTAATCCGATGACATGTGTTGGTATTCTGTCGCGACCCTCCATTCAATCACCGACCCGTCGATATCCCTTCACAAGATAAAACCGACCCCAAGAGGACCACGATGCAAGGAGCGAACCTTCTATCCGCAATGCCCATGCCTATGGGCCTCGAGGGGTTCTCATGTCGCTGCGACTGTGGCTTGCTTCTGCCTCGGCCAGACGCATGGCCTGCCTAGGTCAGAGGTTCCCCGACCTCAAGGTCGAACAACGCTCGTTGGATGGCCACGAGGAATCCAATCATAGTGCCATTTCAGTGAATGAACAAGTTCTGGAGATTTGCCGTTCCAAGGCTGATGCAGCGATAGAACGTTGGCCTGCAGATGCTCAGGATATGATTGCATTGGTTTCGGACACGTTGGTTGCAGACCCAGATGATCTTCATCTCGCATTGGGCCAACCAGAGGATGAAATGGCCGCCCTTGCTATGTTGTCTAGATTATCGGGAAGAATCCACGCAGTCTGGTCAGCAACGGCCCTCATAGTTCCAGAGGACTTCAGTATCGACTGCAACTTCAACAGTAATAATGAATTGTTGGTGGAACCAGATTTCCGTGCCTGGATATGGGTGGAGCGTGCTCTTGTAGAAATAGAGGAATTGGATGTTCATGCTCTGGATGATCTGATTCACAGTGGGTCGTGGAAGGGTAAGGCTGGTGGCTATGACATGGCAGGAGCGATACGAGAATATTCACGACTCAAGGACGGTCAAGAGATAGTGGTTCTTGGTTTCGCAGAGGCTGCGATGTCATCGATTCAGGAGATCATCGGTGCTAGACCAAGAGAATGATTGTTGATGTCAATGGTTATTCCAATCCCCGGCATCAGAAGGATTCGTTCCTCTTCATCGAGAGAGAAGGCGGGGAGTTTCATGGAATCAGCAAGTTCTCTGAGCAATCGACGACAGGCATTCTGATGTGCATCCATATGAATCAGGTTTCGCAGGTCCACCACCAATACATCTCCTTCATTCAGTCGTTGTTGCATTCCTTCCAGTGGCAAACGATATTTATCATCCGGGACCACGTATCTCAATCCACGTTCCACTTCTGAGGAATCAGTTTTCTTGTTCTTGGATAGAGCCATGTCGTGGAACTCTTCTCCATCTGGAGTAATGGGGCCTCTCCAGGTTCGTTTATCGACAATAGATGGGGCATCACTGGATTGAACTGGTTTGTCAATGATAGGTTCAGGTCGAACAGTATTGTCTTCTGGAAATTTTCGTTTCTTCTTGTCGTTCTTGTCAGGCCCATCAGGGTCTGGCAGTCCAAAGAATTGCCATAGATTCGCCATTCAAACCAAC
>CALCOQ010000011.1 GCA_937897005.1 uncultured euryarchaeote | reverse complement strand
TGTGCTGTTGTTTCTGGTGAATCCGTATAATGCAATCCCCGCCTGCCTGGCCAGATCGACAGCCATACTGCTGGCAGCCCCAATCGCAACGATGGCAGGAATGCCGGCGGCGATGGCCTTGAGCACCAATTCAGAACCAATTCTGCCAGAAAGACATAGGATTGTATCTGAAAATTGAATATTCATGTTAGTACCCGCACCAACCACTTTATCAACACAATTATGCCGTCCGACATCTTCCTTCACAACAAGGATTTCACCTGTGGGAGTGAATAATCCTGCAGCGTGTATCCCTCCAGTGGATGTGAATGCAGACTGAACCTCCAGCATCTTATCTGGTAATCCAAGTAGTAGGTCACTGTCGATATGTATTCCAGTGATCGAACATTCATGGACCCTGGCCAATAGATCTGAGAAATCCTGTCGACCACAGATTCCACATGCGGTTCCGTTACTTATCCTGCCTCGAGGAGTTATGTCAAATCCACCCCCTTCTGGCAGCAATATTGTTGCTGCATCTCCAGAGAGAGAGATTTCGATATCTGATATTGAGCAATCCACCAATATCCCTTCACTGACCAGCAACCCAGTGACCAGTTCATGATCTGCTCCTGGGGTGCGCAAGATGCTTACCCAGCGATGAATTCCATCCTCATTCTCGAGGTCTATACTCAATGGCTTTTCTGATGCGATGACATCCTTCTCCAGTATCCATTCACCGTCTCTGAAACGATGAACAGCACGCTTCTCCACATCGCTCATGGTAATACCTGAAGGAAGTCGATGAAGAAGATGCCCATGTATTGAATTTTCAATAAGTCACAAATACCGCCACATGCCCCCATAGGGGCATGGGTGCCGATACGCGTTTTCCCAGTCTGCTGGTCTTGGCAATGTTCTTGGCCATCATTTCACCATTTGTCGACTCAGGTGGAGAACTTCCAGAAGCCAGAATGCTGAAGAATTCATCGTATTCAGAGAAATCTGGCGAATTACCAGCTGGTTGGACTCATCGTCCGGTCGTCGAGGTCTTCACCAGTCTTTCCTGCTCACCATGCATGGCAAACAGCGAACCTCAAGTCATAGCAATGCAGCAGATGCTGGATGATGACCCCTCAGCCTCTTTCACAGTAGTCACTTTCCACCAGACGAATGGCGGGGATGGAGATGACCCAACCAGCAATCAGGAGGCCAAGGACAGGTACAATCACTACAGCCCTGTAGGAACACCAGATGGTGAGATCGATGGCGGATACATCCAGAGTCAGGAACTGTATTCTTCCATCGAAGAGGCTGCACAGAGGGATGTTCGCCCAACTTCATTACATGTGTTTCAGGCATTCTCAGGAGATGGAACCTTCACCATCACAGCGAACCTGACCTATCTGGGTGATGACTGGAGCCCTGACCCCACAGACCCTACCGGCTCTCTCAACGATCTGGTTGATGGCGATGTTCTTAATTTTGAATTGCATCTCTTCATCATCGAACATGACGTGTTTGCATATTCATCAGAGGAGGGTCACAAAGTCGTCACTCCCATGGTTTTCCGCGGCAATGCTGGCAGTCCCAGCAGCGGTTCAATACAAGCAGATGAAAGCATCACCATCAAAGTGGATTGGACCATTCCAACAGAGATTGAACATCCTTCCAGCCACGCCACCCCTGGTGTCCATACAATGGATCCGATGGTGATCCCTGGAAACATCGAGGTCGTTGCGGTTGTCTATGACACTGATGATGAATCCAAGAGTTCATCGCCTAATCCGAAACAGGGATTATCAAGAGCCATTAATTCTGCAACTCCCAAATCAACTGCTTATGATATGGAGAACATCTTGCCAGATGTGGTGGATATCAAGGAGGTTAGCGATTCAGGGGATGCGAACATCAAGGTTTTCTTTGAGGATGAGGATGGCATTGGTACTGCTCATATCTTCTACAATTTCGTTTCAGCGAATCATACTGAGAGTGAATGGATGAGTCAAGAGATGACAGTCTCAGGAACTGAGATTTGTGATGAGGAGGGCGTTTGTTATGCCTATGGAGACGCGGTTGGAGATGCAGCCATAGAGGTTCAAGAGGGACTTCCGCTGTTCTATCAGGTGGCATTTGTGGATGGTCAGAACAATTACAATCAATCTGATGTGGTAGCATTTG
>CALCOQ010000010.1 GCA_937897005.1 uncultured euryarchaeote | reverse complement strand
GGGGGGATATCAAAATCTGCTGCTGGAGGAGGAACCTTTGGCGCAACAGGTGATGCCTTTAGAGTGGTGGGAGCAGGAGGCGCAGGCAAGGGAGGAAGGCCCTTTGGCAATACTGGAGGCAGTCCCGTCGGAAGCCCTCCGGAGACGGTGGATGAATGCTTGGATTTGGGCTCGTGCAGTGGCGAGATACCAACTGGAGGGAGAATAGTTGCAGACTGTGCGATGGCAGCAGCAATTTCTCCATCAGCGACTGTGCCTGATGCCAATTCATTTGCCTTGATTCCAATATCAAGAGCCTCGGTCCTGCGGTCACCACTGTCTGGAGATGCGAAGGAACCGGGTGCAATCAGCATCTCACCCTCACCAACTCCACGATTCACTCTACGGAATCGGATGCCAACCACCAATAGAAGGAGAACTGAGACGACCACGATGATTCCAACCGTCCGTGACGACATTCCAGCAAACAATCCACTCGATTCAATATTTCTCTCAACGCTGGCCTGCATGGTGATTCCATCGTCTGAACCGACGTGATGGCTGCTGCTCACGGGAACCATGATGATTCTGACATCCAGAACCAAACGTTCGGAATCATCCAGCGGGCGGAAACTGCATGAAATCTCCTTGCTCTGTCCAGCACTCAGCGTCAAACCATCCTCGTCATCACATTCGATATCCCAGTTATCTGAAGATTCGCCATTGCTATCCTGTACAGTTCCAGCCGGCATCCAAGTCCCATCCACATTTCCGATATTCTTGACATTCATACTGATGACTGAGGATTTTCCAACGCTGGTTCCAAGTAAATCGTGGTCATCATCATGCAATGAAGTGACTGTAGCAAAAGCACTGTCGGCAGCCATCAAGGTTACACTGACAGTAGCATCCACTGTCTGATTGGAGTGAGTGGCAATGACTCTCAAAGTGACAAGCAAACTCCCCTCCTCTCCTCCCTCTGGAGCCTTGGCCAAGAAGAAGAACGAGGACTCATGATAGCTGTTCAAAGTAGGAGGAGGGCTGGCAAAACCCATCTCCCAACCGCTTACTGCAGAGGAGGACCAGACCAAGGAAAGGTCTGCATTTCCAATATTGCTCACGCTGCAATTCAACGTCGAACTACTACCGATGGTCGCTTCCATGTATACCTGATCACTGTTTTGTGATGCTGGTGATTCAACATTTGAGAAACAATTGAACTCGATTCCCAATTCCTTACGCACCACCAATGTTGTTGAATTCTTGATGCCTAGATTCTTGTTCGTTCCCTTCATGTAAGTAAAGATGACCAATGCATTCGAATTTCCTTCCAGTGAAGTGCCCGGAACTCCTGCAGCAACGCGCACCGTGGTGTTGGAACCTGCACTCAATACTACTTCCAATTGATCGGCATTGCTCTCATCACCATGGTAAAGGAAGACCGGCCATGTTGTTGATGTCGTCTGGATTGAAACGATCAGTTCCAATTCTGTATTTCCAACATTTTCAATCTCCAAAGTATGGTTATACTGCAATCCTGCATCCACTGAAACCTCTGGTGCCAAGGCAGAAGCACCAACATGCCCCCCTGAAGGATTAATCATCAGAACGGCAAATGAATTCATTGCTGAAACTCCTATTTCCACCGTTATTGAATAGTTCAATGATTCATCATCCACACTGGTCACCCAACAATCGACGGAGTCGCTGGTACCCGCAGCAGGTTGGCCGAAGTCAGCAACTGGCACCCGTACTCTGACCTGCATCGGCAGATACTCCAACAAGCCCAAGGGCTCGAAGACCTGACTTGAGGAGGTTCCATCTCCAAGTTCTATCTGCCAACGATTCTCGCTGATACATTCCACCTTGTAGGTGGCAGGACTGTTTCCCATGTTCCGCACAGAGACTGAGAAATCCGCCACTTGCCCAGGTTGCGCCGCGAGATCGGTGGTACCTGCGACCGCCACATCGACATCATCGACTTCTACTACTTCCAAGGTCAATCGTATCTTGTGTCTCACTAAAGGCTGCATTTGATATCGCGCTTCGATATCGATTACAAAGGTTCCAGCATATGCATACCTTGGAACATCGGCATTGGGGTCTGCATCTGTGTCCTCCAGATCAAGACTGAATGCTTGCTCATCACCTTCACTTCCTGCTGGAGCCAATTCCAGTGGGCTGCTCACATTCAGGCTCTTGCTCCAGATATCAGGTGAGGACATCAGTGAGGCTCCATTATTCGGGTCCACCATCCTGACACTGCCTGCAGACAAAGACACCATCTCGGTACCAGTACCTTCGTGTCTCAATATCACATCGAATCGAACCGTAGAGGAATTCCGAGCGTCGAGGACACGCGTCAAGGCAACCGCAGTCTGTTCATTCGTGGATGGTTCACTACCATCTTCGAACAGCGGAATCAATCTGACTCCAAGTGCAGTGACATTCACCGTGAATTCCTTGACATTGTTGTTGAAGCCATTATTCTCATCATTTATTTCTGCAACATCATCATCGACATCCAATGTGAGTCGTAACAAATGACTACCAGTGGTGGTGAATGTGTGATAGATGGACGAAGAAACGATCTCTCCACCGAGTGTTCCTTGTTTTGTAATCTCAGACAAGACATCACCAGAAGTGACGTCCTCAAATTTGACCTTGTATGAAGAAGTAGCAAGAGGGGCCTGATTTATCCAAGCGGTGGTTATCGAGAGCAATTCATTGACCAGCGGGTCGGTACTACTCGGACTGATGCTGTTTGAGAACACAGCAAGGTCTGTTGCAGGATCGTGAACTCCATCTGCAGCCACAACGATGGCGAAACTCTGCTCCAATCCACCGCGATGCGCAACCTGTACACTCCATGAGCCAGATTGTGAACTGGTTCCCGGAGGCAATTCTATTCTTTCGACCACATTGATGCTGTCCGAAGCACCGCTTGTACTCGATACCCCATTGGCGAAGTCATTTCCCAGCCAAGTGGTTCCATCTGGCGCAGTCAATATCAGGTCCAGATCATTGACCAAGCGTGATGCAGATTGAGCGGCAGAGGAAGAGCCTTCCCTATCGGTCCAGACAAGCGTTATCGAAACTCCATGAGACACATCGAGATCAAAACCGTAGATGAATGCGAACCCGGGCCGCAATGAGATATTGGCATCATAGAACGTCTTCAGAGAGGTACTTCCATCCATGGGATACATACTTCCCATCAGGTCGATCTGCCCCCACCCTTCCTGTGCATTGGGGATGTCCGCAACTCCAAGGTCCTTCGCTCCATTGATCAAAGTGGCTCGAACCAGGTCTGCAGATGGTGCGTTGACCATGGCTTCATTCCGCAGGAACTCTCTGGTCAGCAGGACGGATGCCGCTGCAACTGCAGTGGAATGGCTGCTGCCATTGGATTGCCCATACAAGGCTTCACCATTGGTATGTGTTCCGCTGGCACAAGGCACACCTATCGGATTCAGCGCATCTTCAGACATGGTACTGCAGATGTCTACTCCTGGTGCTACCAGATCTGGTTTTATTCGACCATCTGCAGAAAATCCAGTCGCACTGGATGACCACACTGAACCAGCAGGTAATGAGCCGGTGCGATTGCTGGTAGATGCTCCGATTGAAAGGACGTTCTTGGCTGTTGAAGGAGAGGCGATACCTGATGTGGATTCACCAGCAGCGAACAAGACAGTGAAATCATCGTGGTCATCGACAAAGGCATCAACACTTCTCGCATCACTGGTATACTGGCCCTGAGCACCTGGTGCACCCCAACTGTTGGAGCCAGTCCTTGCTCCAGCGACATAGAAATCTCTCAACAGGTCATACAATGAACCCTGACGGCCAAAGTATCCGCTGTTATCATGTTCCAATGCCTGGAAATGAAGCAAGGCTCCAGATGCAAGACCAATTGCTTCAACATCCCCAGTGCCACTTCCGATAACAGTGCCAACGACATGGGTTCCATGCCCGCCATTGGTATCCAATGCGGATGAATCCAGACCATAATTCGTCTTGATGGAAAGTATGCTCTGTCCGAAATCAGGATGACTGGAATCAATACCGGTATCTGCGATACCAATCACTTCACCGGTGCCATCAAGACCATTCGCCATGATGGCCGCCTCATCATACCCTATCGTTTCAGCAGCATGGGAATTCAATGTTTGTGACGGATTCAAGGTACTTAGATGAAGAATCCTGTCATCAGTTGCCAGTGCCTCGATGTATTCACTATCCCAAGATAGTCCCCAAAGTTCGCATTGACCGCTTCCACACCATGTCCTTTCGGCTCCAAGTGCAGAGAATTCAGCACTTATCTGCATCTCCGAAGACTGTTTCATATCGGGAGTGAGAACAACAGCAATATCGATGCTGGCGGGTGGTTGGAGGAACTGTTGGTGCAGAGATTCACTCAGTTTCCATGCGGATTGGAGTTGACCAACCCAGCGAACTTCAGGTTCCTGTTCAAGAAGGTTCATTCCATCTGCATACGAGGTTCGAATCACCCATCCTTCATCGGGTAGATGGTCCAATACCTTCAATGAATACTTGTCAGCAAGACTTGCAAGGATCATGGCATCAGCACTATGCAACTGGATGATGAAAACCGAATCTGAAGCATGTGATGTGACAAGTGAATCGGGTGATGAAGCAAGAACTGGGTCGAATGAACCCAGTGTGGTGTGCAATGAGCCAGTGGATTCCTTGAGGTCGACAGAAACCATCTCAGAAGGCGACATTCGTTGCCATCCGACTTCCGCTTGCTCCTCGGTCTCATCAACTGACTGGGCTGAAAGGGCTGGTGCAACACATGTGCTCAGCAGCATGAGCAACAGGACAACACAGGAACGAACACCAAGACCCATGGACACCGCTAATCGCTGGCGGCATTGGAACACTTATGATGAAATCGGAGATTTGAGCCCCTAGGGCTCAATGAAATGGCTCAAGAAAGGCCATTGAATTGCGCAATCGCGGCGTCTGTTCTGTCAACACTCGCCCGCCAATCTGCTTCACTGCTCATCAATGCCCTGATCGCATCCACATTCTCAGGTATCACATCGCTCTCCTGATGAATCGCCTGGAAGTAATACAGAGTGTCAGACTGCAGACTGACTCCATCCTCCCAAACGAATATCTCGTGAAGATCCCCCCATGTCCGGCCAATATCTCTGGCCAATTCCATGACTTCTGCAGTCGTGGTGATACGTGTGTCGGCACCATTCATGACCAGGACTCTGGCAGCAGAGTCCCACATTGCAATCACTTTCTCTGTATCAAGACCGTGTCCGGCCGGTAGATTGACCGTTATCGCATGAACGTGCATGATGGTGGTGGGTACCGCAACTGCAAGACTGGTGATGTCTATTTCAGGCGAAACGGTCATGAGATCAGGCCCATGATGGCTTGGGACCTTCAGGACTGGCTTGATGGCGTTGATAGGTCCCTTGGAAGAATCTCCAGGGTCGGCTGCCCTTCTGATCATGACACAATTGACCGATATTCCTCCCCGATCAGCACAATGTTCCTGCAGTGGAACCAGAGTGCGAGATAGACCAGTGGTATTGCAGGAGACTACTCTTGTACAGTCAACACCTAGATTCTCAGAATGATTGGCACTTGAGGAATAGGACCTTCCGGTCAGATCATGTTTCTCCCCGCCCTGGAAAATCGACTTCACTCCGGCGGCCATGTACTTGGCGAGATTCTCAGCACCTACTTTTCCTGGTGAACAGTCAATGATGATGTCGCAACCGGCTAATAGATCCGATAAACCGCCATTGCATTGATATCCACTTTCAGAAAAAGCCGCTATCTTACCAGCATCATCAAAGGTGCAGAACAAGGGGTATCCCTTTCTGACTGCAAGATCACACCCGAACGAGGGGCCGGTCTTGGTCACCCCTACGACTTCCATATCGGATTGTGCCGCCACAGCATCTGCTACCCTCTTGCCAATGGTTCCATAACCATTTATCCCTACGCGTGTGACCATTCTCCTCACCTCTTCGTTCAACTGCTTTTGCGGCCCACCCATGAACATTACGACGCCTCGCCATGAAGACAAAGGTGGTATTCCGCCGTTCATGGCGGGTAATGCGTGGACAGTTTGAAGACCGCAAGGTATTGGCAAGGACGATGGCCGAGATGCGAGAGGATGTGGTTCGCAGCCTCCAATTGAATCGTGACCTTGCGCGTCTGGTCGAACGAGCACTGCAATTGGACCAAGGAATGAAAGTAGGGTGGAGCCGAAACGGAGAACCGAACCCGAAACAGGGAGAGATGGGTGTCGCACCCGGTCTTCCTGAAGGAGCCAGACTACGAATGCTGGGTGCTCTCAACGATTCCGTGGCTGCATTCTCAACCGGTGGGAACTTCACTCTGGAAGGTACTGCAGGAGAACTTTTTGGAGCTTGGAACAATGGCGGGAACCTTTCGGTGGAAAGAGGGGTTGGAGCCTTCTTGGGGCATGGAATGTGCGATGGAAGAATTACTGTCCGTGATGGTGCTGGAGATGATGCCGGCTCACAGATGTCAGGAGGACTGTTACTGGTCAGGGGAGACGCTGGACTCAGAATAGGAGGAGGCATGAGTGGGGGTACGATAGTCGTACACGGTGATGTCGGGCGAGAGCCGGGTGTTGGAATGACTGGGGGCCGGATCATCATCAACGGCCGCTGCCCTGCGATTCCTGAAGGGGTGAAGATGGATTCACTCAGCACAGCCGCAGCCAAGAAACTCAACTCTGAAATTGGAGATTCAACACTTGAAGTGCCCAACGATGCTGTCTGCTTGACAGCGATTGAAGATTCCGCCATCAGACCCACGGCTCCCGAATCTGTTCCGAGCGGAGGTTGGGGTGGGATTGGATTGGTCAACGGTGGTGAAGATGCGGTTCCAGCCCACTCTCAGAGAGATACCTTGGTACTACTTGCCGAAAGAGGTGGTGAGTCGAAGGCGGTTGGACTACCACTACCTCTGATTCCGATGAGAGAGTCTGGTAAAGGCCTGAAAGGGGAAATGACCTCGATTCAACCGTTCATCGTCCGCAAGGAGCCTAGAAGCATCGATCTCGTGATTCTCGACTCAAATAATCTGAATGATTGTTTCGCACTTCTAGAGAAGGCAGGAGGAGCGGTCCTTGATCTTGCAGCACTTCCGACACTCAGTTCACCTGTTCTTGATGGCATTGTGGTTTCGTTACGGGGCATTCTTGACGAGGATTCGCCAATCATCTTCATAGATGATGTCGATCGTGTTGAAAGATTACATCGTTCGGCAACAGGTTGTGGAATTGATGCTGTCATCGCAAGACTTGGAGATTCAAGTGGAAGAAGTGCCGATTCTGCTCTCCCATTGGTCGGACGCTCTGCCGCATCTTCGGGGATGGCTACTGATGGAATCCTGTCTGGGCTGAACATTGATTGGAATGCGGATGCCGCGGATCTAGCAATTTCTTGTGCTGCAGGTTCAACAATTCTCAGTTGTCAGGTACCAGATGATTCCAGCCAAGCGATCGAGGCGTGGTTGAGAGAACTTCACGAGGGACTATGTGGTTGGTTGGTACATCTTGGCATTTCCACCATCGATAATCTGACCCGTAAACATCTACGGGCCCTGGATCATGAGACGGCCTCTACCAGTGGTCTCCGTCTCTCCGGATATGGGCGTCCTCTGCCACATTGGTTTGCAAGTTGAGGTGGATTGATGCCAACGATCAAAGTGGAGCAAGAACTTCTGAGCAAGATTCAGGCAGTACATGGTGTTGAACATGACTTCAATAGATTGGTGGATGAACTTCCACTACTTGGAACCGACATCACCAGATGCGATGATGAGATGCTGGAGATCGAGATTTTCCCTGACCGCCCAGACCTGTTGTCTGGAGAAACTCTCGCTCATGCCATCAGGCCGTTTCTACATGGAACCGAGTCTCAACCAGCCCTGGATGTAGTAGACGGTGAAGTGAGCATGGATGTTGATGCTGGCCTTGCTGAGGTCAGACCTATCATTCTGGGTGCTATTGTTCGCGGGGTTGACAGCGGTGATTCCGCCCAGCAAAAGGAGGATTTCATCAAGGCTCTGATGGATCATCAAGAAAAATTGCATTTCGCCATAGGGAGGGGGAGAAGAAGAGCATCCATTGGGGTTCATGATCTCTCAACATTGGCCCCACCATTCAGGGTGGTTTGCGTCAGGGGAGACTACTCATTCACACCACTACAGATGACTCGAACCATGAGTATTGATGAAATCCTTAGCCAGCATGACAAAGGAGTGGATTACGCTCACCTTCTAGAGGGATTTGATCGCTACCCAGTGATTCTGGATGGCTCTGACAGAGTCTTGTCATTTCCACCGATAATCAATGGTGATCACACTACGGTCAGCCATTCAACCACGGATTTCTTCATCGATGTCACCGGTTGGGATCAAAGGGCTTGCGAATGCTGTTTACTACTGATCTGTCTACAACTTGCAGCACGAGGCGGGGTGATTGAATCGGTTAGGATAAGTTCTTGTCACGATGAGGAATTAGCCACTCCTGATGGCAGTCCACAGAAACACAGGGTTCCTGAAGAATTGGTGGTGCAGATTCTTGGCCATGAATTCAGCGATGTCGAACTGGAACGCACCATTACCCGAATGGGAGGCCGGTATCTAGGGAGAGAGCCTTGCAATGGTGGTGGAGGCGATAGAATGGCTGACGCGTCACCAAATGGAGATTGGCTGGTGATTGAGATGCCACGTTGGCGATTCGACATTCTACACCCCATCGACCTGGTTGAAGATATTGCCATTGGGCATGGATACGAGGACCTTGGAGAAGCCACTCCAGCATTTCCCACCACTGCAATTCCTCGCCAAGAGGCCACCTTCACGCGTCGCCTCAGAGATTGTCTTCAAGGTCTTGGACTCCAACAGGTCCAGAGCTTGACACTATCCAATGAGACTGATCAATTCTCTGCAGTTCGTATTCCTGCTGAGGGGGAGGTCACCACCATCAAGAACCCCATCACTGGAGAACACACGATACTTCGCCAATCCATCTTACCCAGTCTATTGCGATTATTGTCTGCAAATCGAAGACATGAGTTACCGCAACGTGTCTATGAATCTGGCATCTGTGTCAGAGGTCACAAGAATCGGAATAGAATCGCTTGGCTGTGCGCTGAGCAGGTCTCATCCTTCTCGCAAAGTAGAGGAATGGTACAGGCACTGCTGAGAGACCTTGGTACAGACTCACAGGAACTGGATGTCAGCTGGGAAACAGTGGCCCTTGGAGAAGGCCCATGGATGAAAGGGCGTTCTGCAAAGATTCTCATCTCTGGTAAGGAAGTAGGTCAGATGGGGGAAATTGACCCTGTTGTAGGTGACCACTTTGAACTGAGAGTTCCAATGCATGCTGCAGAATTCGACATAGAAGCCTTGCGTCAAGCGATTCGGGACCCGGTTCTCTAGATTCAAGACGTGGAAAGACCAAAAGGGCTTGCCTGTGCTCCTCATGTCATGGGATTGGCAAGGTGCGTGAGGGCACTCTTGCTGATATTGGCAATGATGACAATGGCTTGGACTCCCGCCATTGCAGCCTCTCAATCAGAGTCAATGAGTAAACAAGGTCCGGTGATCGAATCTGATACTACATGTGGATTGGCGAGATATTCACGGGCAATACAATTGGCTTTCGACCGAGTTTCAAATCTAGAATCCTATACGAATGAAGAATTACACAACAGGGAATGGATGGTGGTCTCTCCACCTTCAGACTGTGGCTCCAGCGAGATACATAGCCGAAGAATGGCAACATCTGTAGGTGCAACCCTCATTCCAGCACCACTGCTCGAGGATGCATGGATATGGAAATTCGGCCCGGATTCTGATCCATTGTCAACTCTTTCTAAACTTGAAGTAGAGCGTTTCTATCCGCTGTTGAAGAAGGAAAGCATGCCTCGAATGATACCTGATGACACACTCTTCGATGACCAGTGGCACTTGAAGAACACTGGGCAGGACAATGGAGTATCTGGAGAAGATGTCAACATTACCGGAGCATGGGACCAAGTGCTCGGAACTGGAGTCACCATAGGTATTGTCGATGATGGGCTGGAACACGACCATGAAGACTTGTCAAGTAATTACGACGATACTCTGGACTACGATTTCTGTGGAAACGATGGCAACCCGATGCCAAGTAGTTGGGATGGTCATGGGACCTCAGCGGCAGGAGTCGCAGCAGCAACTGGAGATAATGGCAAAGGAGTCAGTGGGGCGGCCCCAGATGCAACATTGACAGGGCTTCTTTTGATTGCATGTAGCAAGTCAGACGCTGACGAAGCAGACGCTCTCTCACATCAGAACCAGGCCATCGATATCTACAGCAATAGTTGGGGCCCCTCGGACAATGGCTACACATTGGAAGCACCAGGTCCATACATGATGGCAGCATTCGAGAATGATGCATACAGTGGTCGTGGTGGACTTGGAAACATCATCACATGGGCGGCTGGAAATGGACTTTCAAACGACGATGACTCCAACCTTGATGGATATGCCAACAGTCGATACACGATTTCAGTGACCGCAGTCGACCACGATGGGGACCAGACCACATATGGGGAACCGGGTGCCAATGTGCTGGTCTCAGCACCATCCGATGGTAGCGGCGTAGGAATAACGACAACTGATCTTGAAGGGTCCAGCGGCTACAGCAATTCAGACTACACAGATTCTTTTGGAGGCACTTCGAGTGCAACGCCACTGGTTTCTGGAGTGGTGGCATTGATGCTTGAAGCCAACCCAACTCTGACATGGAGAGATGTGCAACACATCTTGGTGCAGAGTTCGAGAATGAATGATGCCAGTGATTCAGGTTGGAATGCGAACGGAGACGGTCTTCAATTCAATCACAAGTATGGCTTCGGCGTCATCGATGCAGGACACGCGGTAGACATTGCGAATAACTGGAGCAATGTTGGACCGGAGATCAACCTGACTTCAGGTACTGTGAACGTTGCCCAATCCATTCCCGATAATGACCCCAATAATCCTGTGGTCTCGACTTTCGTCGTTAATGACAACATCATGCTGGAATCAGTAGAGATATTGTTCGATGCAAGTCATCCCTACCGCAGCGATCTCGACATCACTCTGATCTCTCCAGATGGAACCGAATCAGAACTCATCAACTATTTCGCCAGCCGAGACAGTGGTAATGACTACGATGAATGGATGTTCTCAAGTGTTCAACACTGGAATGAATTATCTCAAGGAACTTGGACCTTGGAGGTCTATGATGATGGGAATCAAGATGCCGGGACCTGGAATCACTGGGAGTTGATTCTTCATGGAACCAACGCTGTTGTGGACAGTGATGGAGATCTGTTGTGGGACAGCAATGAGACGGATGTTCACAATACCGATCCCTTTGACTATGATAGCGATGATGACGGATTGGGAGATGGTCATGAAGTTCTGATCTATGGCACGAATCCCTTGGATAATGATTCGGATGATGATGGCCTCAATGATGGTCTAGAGGTCGGGACCATCGGATCCGACCCTAACCTATGGGACACCGATGGAGATGGATTGAGCGATGGGGATGAAGTTCTTGTACACGGCACTGACCCGTTGGTTGCTGATGCAGATTCGGATAATGATGGATTCTATTGGTTCGATGATTGTAACGACACTAATCCCTCCATCAATCCTGCTGCAGTGGAGATTCTGAACGGTGTCAACGATGACTGTGATAATGCGACCGATGAAGGATTTGATCAATATGATTCGGACTCAGACATGCTCGACGACTGGGCGGAGTGGCATCAACATGGTACAGATCACCTCGACAACGATACAGATGATGATGGATTGGAAGATGGAAGAGAAGTTCTGGAACTCGGTACTGACCCGTTGGTCCCTGACCTTGATTTGGATGCTGATGGATGGTATTGGTTTGAAGACTGCAATGAATCGAACCACTCCATCAATCCAGGTGCGATTGAATCCTTGAATGGTGTTGATGAGGATTGTGATGGCTTGATTGACGAAGATTTCATGCTGAGCGATGCTGATGATGATGGACTTTCAGATTATTCCGAATATTCGCAATATGGAACCGATTTTAATGACCCTGATACGGATGATGATGGGCTTTCTGATGCTGTAGAGATCTGGTTCCACCAATCTGATCCTTTGATTTTCGATGCAGATCTGGATGGCGATGGATTCTACTGGTTCGACGACTGCGATGAGAACGATTCCGCCGTCAATCCGGATGCAGTTGAGGTCTGGAATGAGAAGGATGATGATTGTGACTCAGAGATTGATGAAGGCACACAACCCCCTGAGCCTCCACCTCCGGAGTTGAGTTTCGGCTCCATTTCCATCCCAGATAGTGTTGAGAAGGACAATATCATCTCTTTCTCCATCCACTTGAACATGACTGTGGACCAAGTGCTCTGGGAATTCGGAGATGGTGGGAATTCCTCTGGCACATCTGTCTATCATGTGTGGAAAGAAGAGGGCGTCTACAATGTCTCAGTCTGTATTGAAAGAGGAAGCGAGAAATTGTGTGAAGAGAACAGAGTGAACGTCACTATCCCGGTCTCATCAGACTCAGGAGAGGACTCATCGAGCGAGGAGGGGCAGAACTCCTCCGAAGACACACAGTCCGCAGAATTGAAGGAAATGTCAACCACTGCTGCCATTCTGGGGATCGCTCTGGCCGTCACCATCATGATTCTAGTGATAATGCTCATCAAACAACGAAAAGGAGGAAAATCATCCGCTGCCACATTCGCCCCGTACCCTGATATCCCCGGTGCCCCAGACTTGTCTACACTGGATAGTAACCCTTGGCGATAATCACTCGTAGGGCTTGAAACTGCCATCCTCCAACTTGATGAAAGGAATAGAACCAAAACTGCCATCTGGCGCCTTCAGATACCAATATCCATCTTCAGATTGTACATGAACTGAAACTTTGTCTTCACTTTGAACACTCAATTCATTGATTACAGGGGTTTCAGTATTGAGATGTGGGGTGGAAAGAGCGGCCATTGCTGCCTTGAAATCGTTATTCTCAACATGAGACTTGTCTGCAAGTGCTTTGGCAGAACTATCGTCTCCTAGTTCGTATGCAACTGGAGCGGGGGACTCCTCTAATTCCTTCGACTTCCTCTTGAAAGGCCATGGTGGTGCCATGATATTCCGGATGAAGAGAAACAGATGATACTACCGATTGTGGAAGAGTCCATCAAAGGTAATTATTGAAGAGATGAATGGTCGACGGGCATCCATGAGGAGATGGGCAATCGTGCTGTTATGCGCATTCATCTGTTCATCATCTACATCCTTGGAGCAACAGTTGTGGTCTCAGGAAAAGTCACCTGCATCCGCCAGAGATGCTGATTTCTCTGTATCTGATCCGGGAGTGATTCACCTTCACCGCGCCGAGAGCACACAAGTATCCATGGTTTGGCATAATCAGTTACCTGAAGATATGGTGGTGAACATCAACACTACCACCTCATTGGACGGAGTGGACATCTCAGGACTTCCACTATCTGGTATTGAAATGAATGAAGGCGCACTTGGACAATTGTTGTTCACCCTCACTCCTGATATTGATGCTCAACTTGGAATACAGACACTTGGATTGTCTTGGTTCAAGAGTGGCGAACTGATTCCTTTCTACAATAATGATATCAATATCTCCGTGGACCTGTCCAGTAACTTGACTTGGGGCAGTACCGGTTCCACCTTCAACGTCAATCCAGATACTCCATTCTCCTTCGCCTTGAATATCTCCAACACAGGCTCTTACCCGGATACACCACTCATCCGACTCAATGGCGACGTAGGCTGGCATATGGAATGGGATCTTGGGGCTGAACCATGGAATGGAACTGATATGCAACTTGAATCCGGAGGACTTGGTTGGGTCAACATCTCGGTCTGGGTACCGCCTGTCATCAATGGCTCTCCTGTGGCGGGAATAGAAAAATCTTGGACCTTGAGTGCAACTTCATCGCTCGATTCCAAGGTTTCACTCTACACTTTCACCATCGTTCCCAAGGTATTCCATAACACGAGCATCGATTGGTTCGAGGATGATCTGGTGGTAGAGCCAAGCGGAACCGGAAAACTGCAACTTGGGTTACGCAATGTTGGTAATTCCCAGACCCGGATAGAAGTAGAAATCACACCACTGGAGGCGAATGGTGTAGAGATTCAAGATGGACAAGCGAACGACATTCTGGGAATTGATGATTGGACCATTCGAATCGCCACCGAATACAACGTCTCCTTGGTCGGCGTGAATGAAAGCGGGGTGGTCGACATCAATTTCCAGGCGCCGTACAAAGCAAGTGGAACCGTGACCATCAAAGTGGCAGTCTACAGCCCGGCGGCTCCGGGACGCGTGGATTCAGTAGAACTCAGTGCTGAAATTCTACGACAACGAAGTGGCAACCTTGATTTCACTGGATTTGAATGTCGCTCATTAGACCCGGGTCAATCATGTGAAGGAGCCATGCAGGTCACTAACAACGGCAATTTTGATGATGAATACATTCTCTTCCCTGTCTATCCTGGCTGGGTCAATATCAGCCACCAGTCGAGTGAATTGGCACTTTCAAAAGGAGGCAGCCAGAATGTCTCTAACATCATCATCACTGCACATGAGGGAGTGCCGGCATTCTCTGAGGATGATGTGGTCTGGAAATTGAGGCTGAAATGGAATAACACAGTACTCGATACACTGAGAATCAATATCACTGTGGCCCTGAAGTCAAACTGGGTCTTTGAAGAGGTGATTGATGAAATCGATGCTGGAGGAAACATGACACTTTCCTGCACTGTCAAGAATCAGGGAAACGGAATCGATGGGCTGATCGTGGTGCTTACTGTCAGTCATTATACTGAACATGGATTGATTCCCCCTGATTATGCGGAATTTGAATGGAAGGCTGAGCCGCTGAGGGATTTCCAGGTGCTCGATATCGAGCCGGGACAGAACATGACATTCAGATCATGGGCACACCTTCCCGATGATGAACAACTGAATGGAACCCTTTGGATGAACGTGAGCATGTGGAGTTTCTCTGATCCTGGCGGAGATGAAGTATTCGCTACCGCCAACCATTCATGGTTAGGGGTTGCTTGGCAACCAGACCAAGAAAAGAAGGAAGAAGGGGCGTGGCTCGATCTCGAACCCTTACTCTCCAGTATCGAGGAGGTATGGAGCAGACACTCATACACCCTCTTTGCAATCATCTTCTCTGCATTGGCCATACACTTGACGATGAAACGGAGAAACAGAATGATCAGCGAAGACAGAGAGAGAAAAGCGCTGATGACGAACAATGAAAAGAAAGAAGAATCGTTCGTAGATGTCTCAGCAAAATTCGAGGAACGCTCATCCCAAGAGGTTGACCTTCCAGATAGTCCGAGAATCGATGCAGAACAGTTTGTAGCAGCTTTCAATCTGACCAGTGGTCCAAGAAAGAAGAGCGCTGCGGAACCACTGGAACCAGAATTGGTCGATGCAGCAAGTATAGTACTCGACTACCATGATGAGAAGCAAACTCTGACTCAGATGGATGACCTCGTATCAGGATTGATGCAAGGCGGCTCCAAACCACATGAATCAAATGTTTCATTATCCGAGGTGGAAGTTGTTCCTGATCGAACCATTCGCCATGATCCAAGAGGTTTGATGGAGAACAAGGGAGTGCCATTACCCAACAAGTCTGATGATGAAGATGTGGATGACCTCAATCTCGATCTTGACCTCGACCTTGGTGAGGATGAAAGCAAGAGTGTGGGAAGGGAAGAAACTCCTCAAGACGATCATGACCTTGACCTCGAGGACTGAGAATGTGGAACATTGGAGTCGATGAAGCCGGTAGAGGCCCTGTGATTGGACCGCTTGTTGTGGCTGTATTCGCATGCCCCGAAAAGGACCTGCAGTTACTCATCGATGCAGGAATACAGGATTCAAAACAACTCTCCAGACAAAGGCGAGCCGTGTTGGAAACATGGTTATTGGCTGAATCAAAGAAACGGAACTGGCTTATCAAAATCCATGAATCAAGTCCTGCGGCGATTGACAATGCTATGCAAAGGTCGAACCTGAATCAACATGAACGCGACATCTTTGCTCACCTGATTAACCAGATACTACCTGATGATTCAAGCGGAATCATTCGCCTCGATGCCTGTGATGTCAATGAACAGAGATTCGGTGAACAGGTATGTGAGCAACTCGATGTGTGGCCATTGGAGGGTTGGACGGTTGACAGTAGACATGGGGCAGATGAACTGTTTCCTGAAGTTGGTGCAGCAAGTATTCTGGCCAAGGAATGGAGAGACCGTGCAATCGCTGAACTTTCTCTCGACAAGAACATCGCACTCGGTTCGGGATACCCCTCTGACCCGGTGACTCGAGAAGCCGTCAGGAAATTAATTGTCGATGGAGTTCCGGATGAAGTATTACGATGGAGATGGAAGACCACCGCAGATATCAGTCAGGAGATGTTTGGCCACCCTCCTCCCACAAGACCTTCCATTGATGACGATGGTCCTGAACCAGCACAGAGAACCCTGTTCTGAAGAATTCAACAGCCACCGCATTGAAGGGGGGGGTCATACACGCGAAGGATAACCATGACTTGGCAACCCGACTCCGAGACAACCAACCTCATCCGTGCATATTGTCTCCAGAATGCCCTTCAGTACGAGGGTAAGGGAAAAGCCGGCAGTGTGATTGGACGCCTGATGGGTGAGAGAGCAGACCTGAGAGCATATGGGAAAGAGATCTCCCCAATGGTCGCCTCATTGGTTGATGAAGCCAATCTGAAAGCAGGTGAAAGTGGTCTAGAGTCGATAAGAGAAGAATTGCGCTCTCTGGCCCCGCATCTATTGGAGAAACAGGTCAAAGAGCGAAGACAAGGACTTCCAGAGCTACCAGAAACTGATGCTGAGGAAGTCATCCTCAGGTTTGCTCCAAATCCAAATGGCCCTCTATCATTCGGACACAGCAGAGGGGTGGTGATCAATTCTGAATATGTGAAATCACTTGGTGGCAAGTTGATTCTGCGATTTGATGATACAGACACCGTCCGCAAGCCACCACTGCCAGAATCATACTCAATGATTGAACAAGAGGTGCGCTGGCTGACCGAAATCGAACCTGTGGTGGTGATTGCCAGCGACCGAATC
>CALCOQ010000009.1 GCA_937897005.1 uncultured euryarchaeote | reverse complement strand
TGAACTGAGAGAACTTGTACACTCCAAGGAGGCTTGAATATGTCAAAGAGAACTCAAAAGGTTGGAGCTGCCGCTAGATTCGGACCTCGCTACGGTGTCAGTGTGCGCCGTAATGCTGCAAAGATCCTACGAAAGAGAGCAAGGAAATACTCCTGTCCAGTCTGCCAATATCAGAAGGTCACACGTGATGCCGTAGGTATCTGGACGTGTGGGAAATGCGGCCACAATTTCGCTGGCGGCGCATGGGAACCATTCACCAGAGCATCGGTTGCAAACAACAGGATCATTCGTCGCAGCGTAGATGGTGCAACGGTTTCAGATATGGCATTGATCGCTCAGCAAGCAGCATTCGATTATGAGTTGCGAATTGCTGAGGCAGAGAAAGACGAAGAAGAGTGAGTCGCCCCATGGAGGGAGTGTCTTGACTTCCTGGCAACTCAATTCCACCATCTTCAGTAGTGATGTCAACGCTCTTGCTGCTTCAATGTATGGTGAGATTACTCATTCCATTGATGGAGATGCTCTTCACTTCAGCTTGTTTGAGCATGCTGCAAATGACATGAGGGCCATGTGGAATACTCGTATGCGCTCGATTGTTTCAGTAGAAGCGGTACTGAAGATGGTCAAGGACAGTATTCATGGTGAGCAGCCCCTCAGCGATGGTGAGTGAGCACATGGATGCAGCCAACCAATTGCAGATCATAGTTCAAGAGTTGCAACTTGTGGTGCAACAGGCTGGATCCATGAGTAACCAGATTCGCGAGATGGATGAGACTCTAGAACTTCTAACCTCTCAGAAAGATGGCGATTCAGTTTATCGGCAAAGCGGAGGAGTTCTGGTCAAGGTTTCAGATCTAGGCTCTCTATCTGAGGAACTTGAAGAGGGTAAAAGTCGTCTTGAAGCACATGTGAAACTACTCAGTGAGCGTGAAACTGAGTTACGTGAGCAGTATGACGAATTGATCAGCGACTTCGAGGGGAGCAAGTGAAATCCAGCGATGAAAAGCAGTTGGATGCTCTGAATGAGTGGATTGCTGCTGCATCACAACGAGGAGCGATCGCCATCTTGGCGCATCGCAATGGAGATATGGATACAATTGGCTCAGCACTTGCACTTGCATCATCTTGTGAACAAGCCATGGCATGCGGCGTACACTTGAGTAGATTGGCCAAGAGAATGGTCAAGGAGTTGGATGCTCCATTCCTGATGATGGATTCTGATGCCCCGCGTTGGCCACGAAAGTTGGGAGGGATCATCGTTGTTGATTCTGCTTCCGCAGAGCAAACCGGTGTGGAAATACCAGGAGATATCCCCCTGTGTATCATCGATCATCATTCCACAAATGACTGGGATCCCGGAGCGGATGGTTTGGCTATCAATTGGCCTGTTTCCGCTACAACCCAGATCATTCATTCTTATCTGCACAGATTCCGACCCACCGCACTCAGTGAAAAGGTACGAACCTTGTTACTTGCAGGTCTAGTGACTGATACTGGTAGATTCCGACACGCAGATGATTTCTCATTCGAGACAGCAGCAGCATTGTTGAGAGGCAGTGAATTGGACTATCGCACATTCATCGAGTCCTTGGAAGAGAGTAGCCTCACCCGTTCAGACAAGGGAGCAGTTGCCAAGGCGTTGAGCCGTTCACAAGGAATCGACGCCGGTGGATGGTGGTTATTGAAATCCACCGCTAGTACTCAAGAGAGCGTTGTATGTAGAGTGTTGATGTCTGCGGGAGCCGATGTTGCAATAGTGGTTCGCAGAAGAGATGGAATGACCCGTCTTACTTCCCGAGCCAGTCGTCAGGCCACGGTGGAAGGAGTTCATCTTGGTTCCATTCTTGAGAATCTGGCCGATGTTCATGGCGGTGAAGGCGGCGGACATGATGGTGCGGCTGGTTGGAGTTGCAATCTCGATGTCATCACTGTTGAATCTGCATTCATTCATGCGTTGACTGGTATCTCAAGGAGTTGATTAGTTGCGAACCCCATCTCAAGTGATATCTGGGCTCAAAACAGGAGAATTGTTGTCAGAGGATGAGTACCCATTTCTGGTACTGGCGGAACAAGCACTGGGTGAAGGTGATGCCGATATTCTCAGGATCTTGAAAGATGAGTTGACCGAGTCCCAAAGATGTGTGCTTGAAATCACATCCTATCGTATTCAAGGAAGAGATCCTGGAGAATTGATCGATAGAGCATTGGCTATCACTTCCAGCCGTGACAGCAGAGATCTGCAACTAGAAGGAAGAGTGCGGATGGAAAGGGGGCTACAGCGTTTCATCAATGGGGATATCGAAGGTGCGGACGAAGATCTGGCATGGGCGGAAGCTCGCCTGAGATCGATGGCCAAAGCCAGCAGGGACCATGACCTCTCTCTGTTGAACAAGGCATCATTCCATCTCTCAACAGAGGCTCCATTGATGGCTCTTCAAGTATATGGGGAAATATCTGTCTCAGCAGGTCATGCTGATGAGACTCTGACCTTGTCAAGACTTGGAGCTGCAAGGATATTGGCCAGTATTGGGGAGTTGTTTCCTGCTATTCGGAATGCATGGAATGCGACGCTGCATGCTAGAAACACCGGTTTTCCAGAGTTGCAGTGGCAAGCGAATACCTTGTTTCTTGGATTGGCAGCCGATAATCTATCAGATGATGCCGCACCGATGATTGAGCAGGTTTCAGATCCTGCCTCGCGTTCATTCGCCGAGGATGGAGTATTACCTGCCATCCTCCCTGAGGATCTGCAGGAGATATTCGATGAAACCATCACCAGTGAATCAGAATTCGATGGTGATGAAAGACCAGATCTGCGAGGCCTGCTGTTATCTGCTGTGGCCCTTGATCGGATAGATGAACTTCCATGGTTGGAAGTAGATGTTAAGAAAATTGAAGACCCTGTTCTAGTTTCTGCGATGATATCAATTCTTGATGATGAACGTGCTGGAAAATGGCAATTGCGAATGCAGGAATTGATGCAATCAATCGAGTAATGTAGTTGCTTGTTCGAGATAGGGGCGAGCCCATTCCTCGCCACCAGCCAACAGTCTTCTAGCGAGGAAGAATGCCTGCTCTGCATCCCCTGCTTCCAATAGACTCTGCAATCTCAACATTTCTTGGTCTTCATTATCTTCCTCTTCTGCAGAATCATCATCCTCTTCACTCTTGGTCTTGGAGACCTCTGCGGCAAGTTCCTCCATTCTTCTAAGGAATCGAGACCTGATATCCTCCACTGGCGGAGTCCAGTCACCGGCAGAGTCCATCCTCGAAGTCAAACGACTCAACAATTTATCTCTTTCAGGACTGGTCGGTCTTAATGATTGGACGTGGTCGTAACATAACCATGCCTCATCATATTCCTGGCGCTGTTCATGCACTCTTCCCAACTCCAACCATAATTCATGGTTGGACGGCCGATGGGCAAGAAGGTGCTGAACCAATTCCATGAAAAGGTCCACCAACTTGTTCTCTCTCAATTTCTGCATCCTCCGGCCGAAGATGATGTTCGCACGTTGGTCCCTGAAATCCAGTCGCCTACATCTCTCAGCAAATTCTGAGACAGCATCATTCTGGGACACATGATTCCACCACTCTTCAACCTCCAATGGATCTTCAGTCAATGATGCACTCATCAATCCATGGCCATGGGTGAGGAAATCCATGCCCTCCAATGAAGACAAGCGTTCAGAATCTCTTCCTAGTACTGTGAACAGGTCTTCCAAGCAGCGATGAATGCCATCACTGTCTTTCCGTATCATCTTGATATGTACCAATGTCAACCAATTCCTCTCATCTGTGAAGTCGTGGAGCAATGCTTGCTGAGCATTCTGTTCTGCCCAAGCGAGGTTCTCAGTACTGCGCTCTTCATCCTTGCGAGATAGTTTGACGAATTTCTCCGCCTGACTACGGAATCTGTTTGCAAGGTTGCGCCGCGGATGTTGCAACTCTGCAGCACTGTCTTCTGCCACAGTTGACTGTCCAAGACCATCCTCAAGTCTATTGCGGTCACTTGATTACAATACACTGAGATATTTCTTATCAGTAGCACCAAATGGGAGAGTTGCATCAAATCCAACCTTTGCTGTCGTTCCATCCTTGTTTCTAGAGGGATCCAAAGATGAGCCTTTCTGCCCACTCAATATCACTGTGTCTCGATCTGGCTGCCATCTAGTCATCATCGCCCACTCAACCTTGACAGGGTTTGTCACATCGATGTCCGAATTGACGATGGTGACCTGTTTCATGGAAGGATGTCCTGAAAATGCTGCGTTGATTGCCTTTACTGCATCTGTTTCACTACGGGGATTGATAGCAACCACTGCTGACAACCATCCACAACCACCTTCGTTCAGGAAGACATCAATACACTCAGTGACTTTGTTCACAGCGTCCTTGATCGCTGGAGCTCTGGGTAATCCCATCATATTCCTGTGCTCCGCGAATCCCGGAATCAGAACATGCATGACTGGGTTCTTGGCATGATTGATGGAATCGACAATGATGACGGGCTCTGATCGTACTTCGTCAACAGTGCCGGTGATATCTACATATGGTCCTTCATCAGCCACTTCTGCGGTCAACCTCGCCTGCATGATGTATTCTGCATCCGCAGGAGCCATGATGCCATTATCGAGGACAACAACTGAAAGAGGCTCACCATTCAAACGGCGGTGCAATGCTGAAGCAACGGTCAATTCATCGAGGTCATGATTGAATGACATCGCAGCAGCAAGTAATACCGATGCATCTGGTGCATTGACAATGGCTATTGGAATCTCATCTCCATTGATGCGTGCCTTTTCGAGCATTGTTTTCAAATGCCGGGGGACCAGTCTGGCTGCAAGCCTATCCTTCCCGATGATCAGTTGTCTATGGAATGAGACATTTCGAATTCCTTCATATTGGGCAATGATGATGCTGGCGGACATATAGCGTCCAGCATCTTCTGGATGATGCCATGGAATTGGTAGATTCTCAAGCACCACTTCTATTTCACATTCCAAGGCTCGAGAGTTAGCAACAGTCAGTGGCTCCTCTGGTTCCAACATGGCTTCAAGCATGATATCCATTAATTCTGAAGGAGTGATGTTGTATGATTGGCAAAGTAGTGAACGCTCCAGTAGATTCAATGCTGCTCTATGACCCGGGGCCTCAATGATGTTGTCAAATATCAGTGGTTGGTTTTCTGAGGCTATCGACGCATTGAGAATACCATGAATACATGAGGTTGGAGTTGCAACTGTGACCGCCTTGGTCAAGAGGTCTCTGAAGCCCATGCAGGGGCGAACATCGAGTTCCCATTGAACATTGCGTGAGTTCGTATGAAAACGTCTCTCTGTGCAGCACCGGAGGTCGGTCTCTCCGTCATTGTCAAATAGGGGAGGCAAGTCGGCGACCTGCTTCAAACGAGGTGTATGCTTGGGTCGAGGGTTATTTGCAGGTAGAAAGATGGCGAGTGATCGCCAGAAGTTCCGCTGGTCAGACCGTCGATACAAGAAGCGTATGCTCAAATCCAGAGAGAAGCACGACCCTCTGCGTGGGTCGACTCAGGCTCGTGGAATAGTCATCGAGAAAGTGGGTATCGAAGCCAAGCAACCTAATTCGGGAATACGTAAGGCTGTCAAGATATCATTGATCAAGAGTGGAAACAAGTTGACCGCTTTTGCCCCAGGTGATGGAGCCATCAATTTCATCGATGAACACGATGAGGTGATGGTTGAAGGTATTGGAGGCCGCATGGGCCGTTCGTATGGAGATATCCCCGGAGTTCGTTACAAAGTCATCAAGGTCAATGGAGTCAGTCTCGATGAGATGGTCCGTGGACGAAAGGAGAAACCAGTTCGCTGAGGTGTTCACATGTCTGATGAAGATGAATCTGTGGCCCCTGAAGAGGATGTGCCTGTGAGCGATGATGCAGAGATTGTCGAAGAATCTGCTCCGGAGGAGTCAGTTCCCGAAGACCCCGTTCCAGAGGAGGCAGCTCCCGAAGAACCCGTTCCAGAGGAGGCAGTTCCCGAAGAACCCGTTCCAGAGGAGGCAGTTCCCGAAGAACCCGTTCCAGAAGTGGTCGAT
>CALCOQ010000008.1 GCA_937897005.1 uncultured euryarchaeote | reverse complement strand
CTGATAGAGGAAGTATTTCCCCAAGATACCAATAGTTACGGCACATTGTTCGGTGGCCGTTTGATGGAGATTATGGACAAAGCAGCAGGAATAGTCGCCAGTAAGTTCGCCCACAGAGAATTCGTTACTGTTTCAATCGACCCGATGGAATTCAAGAGGCCAGCCCGACAAGGAGACCTCATCGAAGTTGTAGGCAAGGTCGTATTCACCTCAACCCACAGTGCTGCCTGCAAAGTCAATGCATACGCAATGCAAAAAGCCGACTGGACAAGACAGGAGATCTGCTCTGGATTCTTTTTCATGGTGGCCATTGACAACCAGATGCGCCCTATTCCCATTCCACAACTGATTCCAGAGAGTGACGAAGAGAAGGTGGATTGGGAAGATGCTCAGTCGATTAGAACTGACTTGCTGGAGAGAAAGAAACAGCAAAACCGTTCTGATTCTGATTGAAGCATGGCAGAATTAGAGTTGGGTTGGCTAGAAACCTCAAACGGAGTGGTCCTCTGGCCGGCTCGATGCCGGTACTGAACATTGCAATGATAGGCTCAGACAAATTGGCGAAAGAGATTGCAAAATCCTCAGATCAAAGGGATGTACATACATATGTTCACAAAGAAAATGCAGAAGATGGAAGCCAACGAATACTGTCACTGATAAGACCGGCAAGATTCCCTGAAAGATTGCCCCCCTTCCTTGAGGCCTTAGGAGTTGCTCGTGCAGGATTCATTGAAGTGAAAGCCATCGATGCTGCTCTTGGAGAAGCGCTGGTTGCTTTTTCTTCGGCTGGTATGGAAAGAGGCCTATATGCCATCAATCCTCCAGACGATGGATGGGTCGATGAAGAACAGGTCGCGGCCCTGATACAACAAGCTGGACTGTCTTCCTGGCACAGAGTTGAAGTCGATGGGATTGATATCCGAGAGAAATTAATGAAAATGCTGGACGAAATGCTGCCTGAATTGACTGCAGAAGCAACGTTGCCATTGATCATTCCCATCGATCAGCATTTCAACGTCAAGGGAATAGGCTTGGTTGCTATCGGCTATGTACAACAGGGTTCTGTTTCGGTGCATGATGAATTGTTGGCACTACCCAGTGAAGGAACTGCAAATGCCAGGTCTCTTCAAGTCATGGATGATGATGTTCAAACAGCAGTTGCTGGAGACAGGGTTGGAATAGCGATGCGAAATGCCGATGAGGCATGGCTCTCCACCGGTGCGATTCTGATTCACCTACCTACGCCTGAGAAGAATATCGAGGATGGAGCCCCCTTGCCATTGGCAAGCACTTCCGCAACCAGAGTCAAAGTGGAAAAGAATCCATTCCAACGTCGACAGCTCGTGGTGGGAGACGTGGTTCATATTTCATCGGATCTTCAATTCGTGGTTGGACGGATCACTGAGGTGGAGGATGATTATCTTGATATCAAATGGGATTCACCAATACTGATTCGCATAGATGGCCCCGGTAGAGCATTATTGAATCAACTTGATTCCTCACCTAGGGTCATAGGCAGAATCACCGAGTTGATACAAAAATAGTCGGCTCAGAAAATATCTCTCAAAATCCCCATCTCACACGCGAGAAGTAACGTAGCATTCATATTGAGTGAGAATTCGTCGAGCCGCTGGGATGCACTCAAACTCGCAGGACTCTCGCTGCGAGGGAGGGGATGCGGAAGTGTTCTCCTCCCTGCGCTTATCAGGCTTTGACGGCCGTTGCAAAGCGGTGCTTGATTCTTCAAGATTGATTCTTGAACGGCGTTCTGGACACACGCTCAATCTCATGCATGATGCTGTTGCTAGGATGCGGCATCATACCACTCCTCTGATTCCTCGTTGGTTGTTCGGTATCGGATTGTTTCTGATATACGCTGCATGGAGAGTGTTCCTTCCTCCCGCACAATACTGGTTTCTGGGTGTTGGGTCAGCAATCATTCTTGGTTGGGCACTGGGCAGGAGGCCCACACTCACCATCGATACCACGAATGGAGATTGTCATACTCTCTATGGAAACGATGCATCATTGATGCGAATGACTGCTCTTGTTCAGAGGTTACAGGATGGCCAGACACTCGAAGAAGCAAGAGAAGGACTAGCATTCTTGATGCGAACCACTGATTTCCCCACCACCAAAGCAATTGAGGAAAGATTGGTGGCCGAGAGTGAACCCGAACCACTGTTGGCCAGCACTTCAATCACAACTCTCCTTGGTGATGATAGCGATGAACAGAAAGACCTGCCCCCGGTATGGTTAGGCTCAATTGCAGGTTCTGCGGTCGTTTCAAACGAGCCAGAGCACACCGAACAGCGCTATGAACCACATTCTTTCAAACGAGCAAGAGATGCTCATTCTGAAATCTCACATAATCCAATACCCTATGATCAAGTGAAGGACCCTTGGGCGATGAACGATGTTAAACCGATGCCGAACAGTGCTTTCCAACAAGAATTCACCTCTCCGCAAAATGAACAGTTTCAAGCCCCTATGAACGAAGGATTCTCGATGTTTGGAGAAGGTGGAATCTTTGATGCACCATCATCACATCCGACTTCACCACCACAACCCATTGTGTCCACACCATCTTATCAGCAGAATATCCACGACCATAGGCTCCCTTGGCAGGAAAATAGACACCGCTCCTCAATGGAAATGCTCAAGGATGCTGGTGGAATATCAGGCGATGCAATGCTCAAGGATGATGTCCAGGTGGGACTCAGTCAAGCTCCGACAAAGTTCATTCCAAGTTTCCTTCCACCGGTCGATCTTAATGACCCTGAAAAGGACCGTATCCAGGTTGAACCAGATATCCTTGATGCCGAGATGGTGGATGGAGATTCATCACAACTGGTGGCCAGTGCAAAAATGGCCAATGCAGAAAGAAGCGAAGGGCTGGAACGATTCCCACACATGCAGAAGTTGAGGAGCGATCGTAGTGGGGGTAGATTCCGAAGAATCAGATTCAGAAATGACAGCATTCGACTGGGAAGTACAAAGACGGTGCGAAACAGACTGCTTCCAGGACTCGGCAAGTTGGGGCAGAAAGCAAGGGGACTGCTGAAGCGGGGTGGAAGCGAATTCCGAACCGCAGAACTTCTCAGGTTGGAGGCTAAGAGGAACAGCGATTCACAATTGATAATAGAAATCCAGAGGATGGCTGATTCTGAAAAGGGCTTGGTGGTTGATGAAGTCTCAAGGATGCTTGAGAATCACCGCGCAGGAATTCTGCCCGATGTAGATGTCCCTTTGAGGTTCTCAGACCTCTCTGCCACCAGTGACTCCAGTACTGGAGTTGCTGGCCTGCCACGTCTGGATTCAAACGATTGATTCGACCGCTGCTGCGCGACGCGAATATTCAACCTGACCTGCCGCCTCGATGGCTTGGATGCTGAATCCTTCAAGAGCCAACGATGCGGCTACTGTGGCATCCACCATGCTGTCTCTGAGAGAATGTTCTGGGGCTCTGCCTGCTCGAATATTGATAGCCATATGTGCAGCCAAGGTACCAATGAAACTGTCACCGCACCCAGTAGGATCTGCAGGAATACATCCGGGAACCGCTGGAACATGTATCGACTCTCCACCAAAGAATGCAGTGGCACCCTGAGCGCCAAGTTTGATGATCACGATATCCCCTCTGATTCTCGACTTCAGGAGCGAAGCAGCCTCTTCAATATCCGAATGACCTGATATCGATTCAGCCTCTGTCTCATTGATGACCAGAACATCGGTTCTGGCCATGACTTCACACACTCCATCAAGCTCTTCCACAATCCACTTCTCCATTGAATCAGCCAATACCAAAGCGGTCGAATCAACCTGTTCGAGCATGGCTTCCTGCAGACTGGGTGCCATGTTGGCGAGTAACAAAACTGCACATGAACGCCAATCCTCCGGAACCTGCGGTGAATATCCAATGATACAGTTGACCTGTGTATCAAGTGTCTCGACATCACCGAAATCATCGCCATATCTAGCCACCCATCTGAAAGTCAAATCGTCAGACCTCTCCACTCCTCCAAGATCAAGACCATGACCTTCCAGTCGTTCAACATCAGACTGCAGGAAATCCTTACCTACAACACCAACAACACCAATGTCAATCCCTCCATCCACGAAACGGTTCAATCTACATGCAGAAACTCCGGCAAAAGTGGCTGAACCACCTAGACCTTCGACGATTGCCCCTGCAGGGCTCTCCACACTATCGTACGCCAGACTACCAATCATCACAACATCCATGCTATCAACCCAATAATTCCTGATGAGTATCAATATACTGAATGGTCACATCTCGGGCAAGGAAATCTTTCTCATCCATGATTCTACGATGTAAGGGAATCAGATTCTTGACTCCAACCAGTATTGTCTCATCCAGCGCAGAACGCATTCTTGCAATCGCATCTTCACGGCTGGGTCCCCAGGTCAGAAGTTTAGCCAACAGACTGTCGAAACAACCTGGCATCTCATATCCAACATGAGCATGGGTATCTACCCTGATTCCATATCCAGAAGGAAAATGACACTCCCACAATTTCCCTGGCGAAGGGATGAATTGACTTGGATCCTCAGCATTGATCCTGCATTGGATAGCATGACCATTCCAAGTTATCTCATCTTGAGTCAAGGATAACTTCTCACCTTCAGCAATTCTTATTCCTGATTGAACCAGATTGTGACCAGTGATCATTTCAGTGACCGTATGCTCAACCTGAACTCGCGGATTGACCTCTAGAAAATAGAACTCCCCTTGAACATCACGTAGGAATTCAAAGGTTGCCAGACCCTTGTAGGCAACTGCTTCTGCTCCTCTGCAGACCATATCGCCGATTTCCTGACGTTTGGCATCATCAAGCCAAGGGCCTTCTTCGACAAGTTTCTGATGCCTTCTCTGGATACTGCAGAATCTTTCCCCGAAATGTATCGCAGAATCACCGTCACCGAGTACCTGGAATTCCACATGTTGCGCCCCTTCGATATACTTCTCAACAAAGACTCTCTCATCTCCGAAGGCACTCCGGGCTCGAGACTGACAGAGATTCAAAGCAGACTCGAATTCCTCAGCTTGATTGACTATCTGCATACCGATGCCCCCGCCTCCCGCTGCTGCCTTGATGATGACTGGATAGCCGATTTCATCAGCCAACTCAGAAGCAACACCTGCCTCGGAAATCGGTTCACTGCTTCCTGCAGCGATCGGGAGACCCGCAGCCTCCATGGCCGCTCTTGCCTCTATCTTGTCACCCAGAAGGGTGATGACATCTGAACTGGGACCGATGAATGTTATTCCTTCCTCCTCCAATCTTGACACGAATGAAGCATTCTCAGCAAGAAAACCGTATCCTGGATGAATCGCATCAGCAGAGACACTCTTTGCAGCATCAATCACTGCTTCAATATCCAGATATGATTCCAGCGGATTATCGCGATAAATGGGAACTGCCACATCCGATAGCCTGACCGGGAGAGATGTACGGTCTTCCCTTCCATGGATTATCGCTACTTCAATATCCATTTCTCTCAACGCCCTGAGGATTCTCAAAGCGATTTCACCGCGATTTGCGATAAGGACCCGTTTGAAACCCATGAGCGGGGGACAGGTGTTCGCTCCATGAAGACAACGGTTGTATTCCTCACCACTCAGTGAAGGGTTTCATCTGAAATATGGATTACTGAAAACCATTTCAAAGATTTCTAATGTTATGGCACAGACTTATACAATACAACCGATATGCCCATCTCATGAAGATACGTGATGAATCAGGAGAGGAAGCCCTTAGCCGTCTTGCAGGGAAGGACCTCAACCGTAGTGGGAAGGTAGTGAATCTGGTGATCTGTGGTTCAAGTCAATATTACGACTTCGCAGTGATAGAAGATGCGATGGACAATTGGATTGATGAGAATGAAGAGCCCGACATGATCATCCTCGGTGGTGCCAGCGGTGTGGACTATCTAGCAGAAAGATGGGCTGATAACTACAATATTCCGATTGCGGTCTTCGCTGAAGCCTGGATTGCTGAACGCGGTGGGGTATCTGATTCCGGTCGCCCAGAGGCGGACCCGGGTCTGGTGAATCGCATGCTCGAAAAGGCTACCCATGTATTGGCATTCCCTGGATCAAACAGCAAATGGACTCACATCATGGTGGCTGCCGCGCAGAATGAAGGCATTCCAACCGCAGTCGTTGAATTATCTGAATAGGAGTGATGATCAATAGACGTCTCTGAGATATCTCTTCTCTTCACGCATCAGAGTCTTCTCGATGAAATGCGTCGCATCTTCAAGCGATAATCCACCATGGTCCTGTGCAATCTGAATCAGGGTCTTATGGACATCCTTGGCCATGTAGTTCTTGTCTCCGCAGATGTAGAAATATGCACCATTGTCAATCCATTCCCATATCTCTTCACCATGCTCAGCCATCCTGTGCTGGACATAGATCTTCTCCGCCTGGTCCCTTGACCACGCAGTGGTGTATCTATACAAGGTTCCATTCTGCAACCAAGATTCTATCTGGTCGCTGTAATAATACTCGGTCTTATGCGACTGATCTCCGAAGAATAACCAATTTCTTCCACTGGCGGAGTCAAACTCCCGTTGTTCCAGATAAGCACGGAACGGTGCAATTCCAGTTCCGGGTCCAACCATGATGATGTCCGTACTCTTGTCCTCTGGAAGAATGAATGACTTGGTCGGAGACATGAAAACCTTGACTGGAGTCTTGTCCACCTCCACTTCATCAGCCATATAGACAGTACACAATCCGCCCCGATGCCTGTCGTGGTGTTCATAACGGACGATGGCGATGGTCAACTGAACCTCTCCAGGGTGTGCATCCATACTGCTGGCGATGGAATAAAGACGCGGTTTCAATTTGTCGGCTAGGGCCAATAACTCCTCAGCTTGATGATGGGTGCCGAATTCGTTCATGACATCGATGTAGTCTCTGGACCAGATGTAATTCTCCATCGCATCAGAATCCTCGACCAATGATGAAAGCAAAGCAGCAGGACCATCACCACTGCTTCCTGGAGTATATCCTTGTGGCCAATCACCAGATTCTCCTGACCAGTCCCATGTGACCGTTTCATCGTCAGTCATACTCGTACGTTGCCGAGATACTATCCGGGCTCTTGCACCCGGGCTTTGTCTCAGGGACTTTTCAGCCATACTGTTGATGAATTTCTTGTTGACACGATGAATCTCATAATCGGTTTTAAGCGCTTCTCGAAGAGTCTTTTCACCACTGTGACTCTTAACCACCATATCGCCTTCCCAACCGGTGCAATCAAGCAGACTCTCTACCGTTTGAGGTGGATTTTCTGCAATGACGCCCAAGGCATCTCCTACCTTGTAATCCAGACCCTCGGCAGGAAGTGTGAATACGAAATGTCTAGTCTCCTTTGTAGCTCCTTCACCATTGAGCAAAGTATTCTCGGTGACCATTGAGAAATAGGGATTCTTGGCACTGAATTGGGACACTTTCACACCTTCGTCGGCGGCGGGACCGGAACTCCATTCATCAAGATTGGGTCGTTCACTGTCCTTTCTGAAATCCTTGGACAGTGAAAGAGTCAAACCATGAATGCCCCTCCCTGAGATATGGTGATACTGGAATTCCTCGGAACTGGAAACGCTTTCCTTCCGCAAGGAAGATTTCATTCATTGCTGCTCATCGATGATTCAATACTGATCGACTGTCCACCTACAGCATTGGCCTCACTTCGGCGAATCAATATCTCTCCTAGAGACATCAACAGCATCCTGTTCACACACTGGCACGGAGACCACTACTTCGGTTTCCCATTCCTCATCCTTGAACGGAAATGGATCTCTGATAGAGAAGGGGAGATGGAACTGGGCATCCATGGCCCTTCAGGGTGCAAGAAGAGACTGGTTGAACTCTGCGAATTGGCTTACCCTGGAAGTTTAGGCGATAGACTTGATTCATTCAAATGGAATGAAGAAGAACGAGGGAGAGTTCATTGCTCTCCACAATGGAGTTACGAACGGTTTGAGGTAGAACATGAGATTGAAGTTGATCCACATGGATACATCATGAACCATGAATCGGGGTTGAAATTGATGCATACTGGGGATTCAGGGCCCTGTGAAGCAATCTCCAGTAGAGCTGGGGACTGTGATGTGGTGGTCATGGAGATGGGAGTACCTGATGAAGTCGTTATCCCTCAACATTTCAGACCAAGCACGGTTGCAACTTTAGCCAATGCCAACCCTGAAACCATTTTTCTGGTCACCCATACCTGGCTTGACGATCCAGATTGTGAGCGAGAACCAATAATCAGCAATCAACTGCCTCCACTTCCAGACAATGTCATTCAAGTCAGCGATGGCGAACGATTCTCTCTCAACTCTGAAGGACTTCAGCGAATCAATGAATGAATGTGTAATTATTGCCTGATTAATTATTCATTAATATGTTAATTATTATCGGCAGATAATATCTTGCCAATTGGAGCGTAACAGATTCTTTCATATACTCGTGAAGAAATCATTCATTTATGAAATCAACTTCAAAGACAACAATTTATTCAACCATTTTCATTATCTACAGATCGCCATCTTCAACTGAGGAAACAACGCGACGATTCATTGATTGAATCCTATGGCGGTTATCGGAGAGAGGTTTCAATGGCGGTGTGGAAAACGCACGACTAGGGGATATTTCACGGATTAAAATGAAAAAGGTGCATATTTCAATTGCAGAACAATGAGTTGTGGACACCGCGCAAATCAGCACCTTGCAATCCCTTATGTGAACAGGCTTATTACCCCCCCTCGGACTAGGAGCCATCATCGCGCTCGAGTGGTTGCGCTGAATGAATTCAAAGTTAATCCTAAAGTGGAAAGGTGTTAAAAAATGGGGGAAAATATTTTCGATAATATTCTCACACGCCCGAGCCTATTCATCAATAAAGAAGTGATGCGACATAGCCATTCACCCAATGAATTACCTCATCGCGACAGAGAGATAAAGGCGATTCGCTTCAATCTTGTTGAGGCCCTCAAAGGACAGATTCCCTCGAACATGATACTGTATGGAGTCACAGGAGCAGGGAAGACCGCAGTCATCAGATTCATCAGTGCCCAACTTGAGGATAAAGGTAAGCAGATCGGTAAACCTGTGAATCCGGTACATGTCAACTGTCGAACCATCGATACTCAATACAGAGTACTTGCCTTCCTAGGAAATTCTCTGCTTGAATCATATGAGAAAGAAGACATCCCCTTCACTGGATGGCCCACAGACCGTGTTTTCAACGAACTCGTGAATAGAATGCATCGAAGGGGAGGAGTTCATGTCATCGTGCTTGACGAAATTGACCATCTGGTCAAGAAGGCAGGAGATGATCTGTTGTACAATCTATGTAACATCAATGATGACCTCAAGCGCTTGGGCCAAGCCAGGTGCTGTGTAATCGGCATCAGCAACGATCTGAAGTTCACTGAATATCTTGATCCCAGGGTCAAAAGTCGTCTCGGGCAAGAAGATGTCATCTTCTCCCCTTACGATGCTGGACAATTGAGCGACATTCTCGAAAAGAGAGCGAATGAAGGAATAAAATCTGGAGTTCTAGGGGATGGTGTGTTACAGCTGTGTTCGGCATTGGCTGCACAAGAGCATGGAGATGCTCGAAGGGCCTTGGATCTAATCCGAGTATCGACCGAGAAGGCTGAACAGAGTGGAGAGGATCTGGTTGAGGTTCAGCATGTCAGGATGGCTCAGAATCAAATCGAATGCGACCAGATAACTCCGGTCATCAAGACCCTCCCCCCACAGCAGAAGTTGGTTCTGTTCTCGGTATTGTTGAATGAAAGAAATGGTTTGTCCAACATCGCCACAGGAGAGGTCTACGAGATCTACCGTCAAGCATGCAAGCATTATGGTACCAACAATCTGACTCAACGAAGAGTCACTGATCTACTCTCGAATCTAGACATGTTGGGTCTGATAAATTCCAAGACTGTCAGCCGGGGGAGATATGGGCGCAGCAAGGAGATCAACAGTTGTATGCCAGTATCAATCGATGCAACAGAGTTGATGATGAATGCAGATGAATCACTGAACAGCGTTGAGAAAGGTAAGTACCGTTTCCAATCCCGCTTGTGATTGAGCCGTGGCCCTTAAACGAGGACCGACGGTCGGCGTGGCCATGACAGAGGCTGACGACATTGAGTCTGAAGGGGGTTTCATCAATTCCCTGCTCAATCCTGGTCAATTGATTTCCACATGGTTCTTCTCCTTGGGTGTATGGATACTATTGCTTGGAATTCTTAATTTACTGGTGATGGCCCACCCGAGTGGTAAGATATCATGGGTAGGTTTCCTGAGTTTTGGAAAGATGGGACAGATTCTGATGACTGACGAAGCCGGTCAAGGATTCCATGTCTTGGGAGACGGTTTCTTCCTTGGACTCGGACTTGTCCTGCTTGGAATAGGAGCCAAGGGTATCACGAGCAATGTCGAAGGAGGTCTGGCAGAATGGCTGAAGAGACTTGTGGTCAACGACCTCTGGCCTTCGATGTTCAGCCCCGAAGAAGGCGGCTGGAGGAGAACCATGTCCTCTTGGCTTCTTGCAATTGGATTCATTTTCTACTTCTACTGGGGAATAATGTACAACAACTGGGTGGACCCAGGGACCTATGCCGTATCAGCCGCATTGATCGGGTTCGGTTTCGCTTTCCTTACAATGCCAGCAGAAGATGATGAACCTGCTCCACTCGATTGATTCCGATTTGTTCGAGGCCATTCAGTTCATTCTGAACCATGGCCATGTCTTCCAACCGTTGCATCAATAGCACCCAACATAATCCCTGACCATAATGAAATGCTCCAAAGAGTCAAAACCAAAGGCAAGAGGAATGAATCTTTGATCTTGGTTGACAATCTGCCTCGACCCAAGAAGCCCTTCATCAAACTCAGACCTAACAGTAGATAGATGCTGCTCAATACAATGAGGATCTGTGAACCGAGCGCATAGAATTCAAATCTGACCTCGGTGAAGATGATTCGAGCAATCAAGAAGAATGCCCCAAAGAGGAAAGGAGCGAGAGCGAGAACGAACCATGAAGTTCCAATGAAATCAAAACCGGGTCCTTTTCTGAGCGCTGGAGAATATTTTCGCACAATACGTACATGCGCCCGAGCATCTCTCTTCCTTTTTCTGAGGAAGAGATTCAATCTATCCTCAGGAACGTGCTGTACCACCGCATCAGGTGTATGGATGATCACACCGCCAGATTCAACGAGTTTCAGTGAGACCTCCATATCCTCTGCATGATACCAAGATGGATTGAAACCCCCAATCTCCAACAATTTATCCCTGAGGAACATACTACATGG
>CALCOQ010000007.1 GCA_937897005.1 uncultured euryarchaeote | reverse complement strand
TGAAGTAACGATATTGGTGGCCAGATAAACATCGGCCATCAATGGATAAGCACCTTGCTCTAGAGTCTTGCAAAGTTCCTTATCTCCGCGCGCTTTCTTCTTCACCATCTTGCCAACGGTTCTGTGACAGATCTTCTGCCAAGCCGTCAACTCCATCTACGCATCACTTCCCGAGTTCATCGCAATCCATCAACCCGAGCAAGGATCTCATTTGGCCTCACATAATATTCAGTGATGATTTGTGATACCTGATCAGACTTGCGGATATCATTCAATACCATCCATTCAAGAATTCGCTTTCTGGTTCTCAACTCTCTGCGCATCTCATCCTGACTGAAGTTGATCTTGACCATTATCTTCTCAAGAACATATGATTTTCCACTGAACACATAATCATCAGTCGCTGGATCCCAGCGGAATACTTCATTGGTGATTATCTCCATTGAATTCGGATCAATACCAACAATCTCCACAGTCTGTCTTGTCCTTCGCACACGTTGTCCATTGATACGGGTCTGTATCTGAATCGAACAGGCTTCCAATGCTGGAAGCAGAACTCTCGGGATGTCGATAGGCTTGTTCTCCAGACGGTGAACAAGAGACGGAACTGAATCCGCGTGCACCGTCGAGTATGCGCAGTGCCCAGTAGCCATTGCCTGGAACAGAACATATGCCTCAGCGCCACGTATCTCACCCACAATGATGTATTCTGGCCGTTCACGAAGGGCCGCCTTCAGCAATTCGAACTCCCCAATCTCACCCTCAGTCGATTCACCTCCGAATCCTTGTCTGGTCAAGCCTGGAACCCAGTTGGGTTGAGGGATGTTGACTTCACGAGTTGATTCGATACTGACAATCTTCATCTGCCATGGGATGAAGATACACATGGCGTTGAGAGTTGTTGTCTTTCCTGAGGCAGTGCCGCCAACGAAAAGCATTGGTACTTCATTCTGGAATGCGATCCAGAGATAAGCCACCATCAGTGATGACATGGTTCGGAAAGCAACGATATCGCATGGAGAGAACGGGTCTTCCTTGAATCGTCTGATACAGAAACAAGAGCCATTAGTGGATATCTCATGTCCTAGTTTCAGGACAATACGAGAACCATCCATCAGAGTTGCGTCAAGCAATGGAGCCGCAACAGAGATATGCTTTCCACAACGTTGAGCCAGTTTGATGACATATGATTCCAATTCATGATCGGTATCCCACGAACATGTGGTCTCAACAGATTCGAACTTACGGTGATATGCGAAGATTGGAATTCCGGTTCCATCAAGAGAAACGTCCTCCACATTCGGGTCGTTCATCAGAACATCCATCTTTCCATAGCCAATCATATCTCTCCTGAGATAATAGAATATCTTGGATTTGGATTTCTTGTTGACTTTCATTCCATAGGATTTGATGATCTTATCCATCGCAGTCCTGAGGTAAGCAGCTGGGTCGGCATCGATCTCTTCAATGTTCGCGGTCAAACTCTTGATGAATATGTCCATCAACTCATCTCGATACTCCTGTTCCTTCTTGTTCAATGGAGGTTCGATGATCTGATAGATGATGTTCAAGGTCCTCTTGTCACGAACTATTCTGGCAAAGGCATGAGGAGGCAGCACCGGGTACTTGTCAAGTTCATCATATGCAGCCTGTTGCTTGCCGCCGCGACCGCGACGGCCTCCACCCTTTCCCCCCTTTTTCCTTGCCATAGAGTATTACCCCTGCCGTAGGCAGGGATGACGACGACTTCAAACCCACTATAACCTTTGGTTGTCTTTCAAGCCTCGAAAGGCCCTTCATTTGGGCTCTCAGTGACTCGGAAGTAGTGCTTTCAACCACTGTTCTGAGAGATTATTGAAAGTTTCGAGGTCACCGGAGTTGTCTAGGCTCCAATCAGCGCCGGCGATGAGTTCACCTACACCCCAACTCAACTCTCTGCGGTCGCGTTCATTAAAAGCAGCCCTGTCTCCATCCTCAGCCCTCCCTCTGGCAGAGATTCTGTTGAATCTGATATCTGCTTCAACAACAACAGCAATGACCCTGAAAGAATCCGGCCAATGTTCGAGAAAGATGTCCCTCTCATCAACTCCTCTCATCCCTTCGATCAATACCATTTGGCTATCGACGAGAGAGGACTCAATGTATGGAGCCAGACGACTTGCCAGAACCCCGTAGCCAAACTCGTCGCGTAACTCCTGTGCGACTCTGCCAAAGACATGAGGATCGCCTTTGAGGTTGCGGGCTTCGACTTCAGCTCGAATCATATTCCCCATCGAAAATACCGGAATACCCGCTGCTTTGACCAACGCAGACAACTCTCCCTTGCCGCAACCAGGCATCCCAACCACCGCAACCACGAGCACCATGACCTCTCCAATAGTTGATGGTCAATCAATGAACCGGCTCAATTATTGAACGGAGCATGCTTCCATTTACGGTCAAGTAACTTCATCAGGAACCAGCCACCACCAATCAAGAGCAAGGAAACCGTCAGGATGCCGGTGAAACCACGCTGCATCCTGTCATCATCAAAAGCCACAGCTTCGGCATTGATTCCATTCTCACTCACCTGTTGATACCAATTATCATAGAACGAAGTATCTCCTTGAGTGAAAGAAAGGAGGAACAACACCAACAGAGGCAATACTGTGCCTATCCAGAACCACAACATGATCGAGGCATCGAATATCGCTTTGTTTGGCCGTAGTCCCATCAAGAAAGCGGTCAATGAAACGATGTAGATACTGTTCGCCACCATGACGATCAGGGCTACTGGTAACATGCTCCAAGCATCCAGTTTCCATGCCATCAGCAACAGGAAGATGATACTTATCCAAGTCGTTGTCAGAAAGTAGGTCACAACCTTTGCACGAATCAATTCGGGAACGGAAACCGGAAGCGTGTTCATGTGCTCAGGAGAATCAATTCCTGTCAACCAAGAGTAGAAATTGAAACCAAAGAAACCGAGGAATGGTGCATATGTCAATAGATTGACAGGTATCGGAGAATCTGTGAAATCAACCAACCATGCAAGTGCTAGAAGAACCATCAATGGAACGGCATAGGAGACTATCAT
>CALCOQ010000006.1 GCA_937897005.1 uncultured euryarchaeote | reverse complement strand
TTTCATTCTTCATATTTTTGTCCTCCTCCCCCTGTTGGGGGCAAGGTTCCGGAGGTTGGGTGTAGTATTTAATGCTACTCACGAACTTCTTCGCGTAGAACCCCCAAAAACGCACAACTGCCCCCATATTGCGGTGTAAGGAATGTAACAATGTTGGGGCGCCAGATGGTGGTACAGACCGTTTGTGGGCGCGGCAAGGGAATATTTCGCGATTTTCCTTCCGAAATAAAATACAAAAACTGTATTTGCTCAAAACGATTGTTATTTTCCATTATAGATCAGAGTCACAGGCTTGGGTATTCAAGTAAAGGTGAACAGGGTGAGAGCCCGCGAAGAGGGGATGGGATGCACTCAACGAGAAACTCGCAGCCCTGCTCACTAAGAGGTGGTGGCTGTGGGCGTATAATCGTTATGGAATTGCCATTATGGCCTTAAAAAGCACCTGTTTCCAACAATTCAATCATTCTATAGTCAATATCTCTGGGCCGCCAGGAGTTATCATGACAGTGTGTTCAAATTGTCCAATCATTCCGCCATCGGCACAACGTAGAGCATGATATGACTCAAGAAAACGAATCTGAATCAGTTTTTTAATCAAAGCATTCCATTTGCTGCATCGACTTTCCTCATCGGCCTCAGGAAATGGCTTCTCCAGCAATGGAAATGCCCACCTCTCTGCAAAAGGGAGGGTACCATATCTTTCCTCGATATTCCTGGCTAATTGAGCCCCAAGTGGTTTCAGCTTGTTCTTTGACAATGCCTTGCGCCATTCCACATCTCCAGTGACCCTGTAGATATTGGAAGAAGCACGAGGGGGAATATTCTCGATCAATCCTTGTTCACCGGTGGTGCAGAAAGGTTCCACTGCGTATATCTCTCCCTCTTCAACCACTCCTTTGAAAGAAGGGTTGTCCGGGCTGCATGAATATGAAGGAACTGAAACTCCTGCATGGAGGATCCACGGTCTCAATTGATGTCCACAGAGATTTCTTATCGGCATGAAACCTGCATCTCTGGCTGCCTGCCCTGCCGCTTCTCCGACCTTGTGCCAAGGTGTGCCTGGGTGCATCATCTCAATTGCACTGTCTCGAGACTCCCTGGCCGCGCGGATCTGTTCAGAGTGCTCATTTCCATTACCCACCTCAACTGTGATTGCATTGTCACCAATACAACCGTGAATGTGGACACCAATATCCAATTTGACCAAGTCTCCCTTTTGGAATATCATCTCTCTCTGCCAATCCTCCGGAGGAGTCAATGCATGATCAGTAGTATAATGTGCAGCGATTTCGTTAACGCTGATTGTAGATGGGAAGGCAGGTTTCCCACCATGTCTATGGATGAATCGTTCAGCTGATACTATGACTTCGTCCCACGTTTTGCCAGGCTGTATCTCATCCTTGATGGCCTCTAGAGCACGTCTTGCGACATGTCCGGCATCTCGCCAATGCTTCACCTCTCCTTCGGTTGCCACGCCACCACGTCTTGAATAGAGACAACGCCTTCTCTCATAACGATTGCCAATGGAACTTCACTTGCCTTTTCCCCATCTTCAAACCTGACAAGAGTGCTCGGCGTGCCACCTCCACATTCTCCTTCAAGAATGGAATCACTACCTAGACCCAAGGCTTGTGCTGCGCTGAAAACATCTGCTTCCACATCTTGCCCAGCAAGATTTGCACTGGTTGCAGTGACCGGCCCTACCGCTTTTGCCAAGGCTTTGGCGAGAGGATGAGAAAATACCCGCACAGCAATTCTATCACCACCGATACGAGCATCCACTTCTTCCAATGCATCGAGTAACAACGTCACAGAACCATCTGGAAAAGAGTTGACGAAATCATCAACATATTCGGGGATGTGCACTATTCCTGTTGCTTCCTCCAAGCATGATACCCCGATGCTGACCGGTTTGTTGGCATCTCTCGATTTCATTGAGAACAATGCATTCAATGGTTCGGTATCAGGTAAGCAAGCCAGACCTGGTTGGGTGCTCGTAGGAAAAACAATGACTCCACCAAGATGCAATTTCTCAATGAGGATTGAAGGAATCTCAGTCACGGGGACCCACCCATTCAGTAGTGTGCTGTTTTGCAATTTCATGTGCCATTTCATTGGTCTCTGTCTTGATCAAGAGTTTTCCGCTGGGGTATAATGTCAGTTTTGCATCCCCTTCGAATATCCAACAGAACTTGGTCTGGATACGCAATATCCACCCACTTTCAACGATTCTCTGACCAACGGACTCGATATCGATATCCTCAACACCATTCGGAACCACAGTCCATGATGATTTAGAACTACACATCTCAAGCATGTAGTCCTTATCACTCATCGTCTCACCCATTCAATGCCCAATACTACTGCATTTGAATGCTTGCTAGGTGATTATTCATCAGGCAGATGGGCCGGATGGAGGGCTGGCAGGAGAATCACTTTGCGGACCAGAAGGTGGGCCATCAGGAGGGCCTGACGGTGCGCTCGATGGTGGGCCGGATGGAGCCCCGCTCGGTGGACCCGATGGTGCGCCTGTTGGTGGGCCATCAGGAGGGCCGGATGGAGCCTCGCTCGGTGGACCCGATGGTGGGCCCGATGGTGCGCTCGATGGAGG
>CALCOQ010000005.1 GCA_937897005.1 uncultured euryarchaeote | reverse complement strand
TTGTGTGAAGGCAGCGTCTAGAGCAAGATTTTCATGAATGGCCATCCATAGGCTGAAGAAGTGTGTGCCGTCGCCAGCATCAGGGACACGTATGGGTATCTCGACCGGTGACGTGTTCGGCTCAGACCAGATAGGCGTCTTTCTTGCAGTGGTTGGAAAGACTGTATTCCATCCATTGGAGCTCGAAGAGGATGTTGTCGAGACCATAGAATCGTCTCTGGGTCTGGAGACAAAGGGATTGTTGATAGGCGGTTCAAGACTCATTGGAAGTCTTCTGGCTGGAAACAACAATGGCTTGGCGGTTGCAGATCTTGCCACTGAAGCGGACATTCAAGAATTGACCTCATATGGTGATGTCATCGTCATGGAGAGTGGCATCAACACCGCTGGAAATCTGCTGGTGTGTACAGACTCTGGGATTCTGGCCAGCCCTGAGTTGCCGGATGAGGGCCTAGAGATACTCGGCGAGGTGATGAAGGCGGATGTTGGATGTACAACGGTTGCTGGACAGGCGATTGTTGGCAGCCTCGCCGTTGCCAATGCCAAAGGTATTCTTCTCCATCCGGATGTACGTAGCGATGAGATTGAAGTCATTCAACAAGTACTCGATGTCCCTCCAATGGTTGGGACACTTGCCAGGGGTTCACCATTCATCGGTTCGGGCATGGTCTGTTCTGATTCAGGAGCATTCACAGGTAAGGAGACAACTGGTCCGGAGTTGAATCGAATTGAGGATGCACTTGGCTTGATCTGAGCATTTCTTGTGAAATTTCGAGTGATTGCATGGAAGCAACGTTGAAGGGCGTCTTTTGAGACTGCAGCCGCATGGGAGAACTCCTCTATTCAGGTAAGGTCAAACAAGTTTGGTCGACCGATGACCCAGATATCATCGAATTTCGTTATACCGATCAGATTTCTGTCTTTGATCAAATCATTCCGAGCCTCATTCCTCGCAAGGGCGAGAGCCTCAATCGTTCGTCATGCCATTGGCTCAAATTGGTAGAACAAGAAGGCGTTTGTGATACTCATCTTTTGGAGATGAATGCCCCTGACCGTTGTCTTGCACGCCGTTTTGATGTAATCAGGGAAGCAGGTGCCATCACTCCCGAAATGGAGAATGTATTCGTCCCATTGGAGGTCATTTGTCGACATCATCTGGCTGGTTCAGGTTGGCGTAGATACCAGAAGGGCGAGGTTGGAGCAGAGGAATTCGGCTTTGATGCAGGGTCGGTTCTTGAGGAAGGGGTTAAACTCCCAGTTCCATATCTTGAGGTCTCCACCAAATTCGAGGCATTCGACCGATTACTCGATACTGAAGAGGCCTTGCAGATTTCTGGTTTGAGTGCCGATGAACTGGATGCCATAAAGGAGGTCGTGCTCAAGGTGGATGCAATCATCGATCGTGAGGCTGCAAAGAATGGCTTGATTCACGTTGATGGAAAGAAGGAATTCGCACTGGGTCCTGGCAGGATTCCAGTTTTGGTCGACAGTTTCGGTACCCTGGATGAAGATCGTTGGTGGGATAGAGAGGCTTACGAAAGAGGAGAGATTGTGCAATTGTCGAAGGAATTCGTCAGGGGGCATTACATTGAGAACGGTCACCACAAAGAACTCTATGATGCCCGAGCAGATGGTCTCAAAGAGCCTTCAATTCCCGCCCTTCCTCAGTCGATGATAGAACGTACTGCAACTTTGTATGCATTGATGTTTGAACGATTGACCGGTCAAACCTTCTGAAGAAAATGTCAAGTGAGTCACGAGTGCCGCCTCAACAATATTCCAGTGCTCTTGGCACGAGCAGATTTGAGTAATACCGTCAAGTGCTTGATGATTGTTCTGACACCACCATCGAAGGGTTCCACAGATGAAACACCCCAAGAAGTATGCAGCAACCTCCTGCCCATCGATTCAACCTCTTCTTCATTCAGCCAGCCCATCAAGGAGAGCCCCCCGAATCCATTCTCATATCGGTCATGGCCGATGTTCGATTCGCACAGTCCAAGATTCAGTTTCAACAACAGGTCCTTGATTTCTGTATCCTCATCAACTATCATGAATTCCAGTAGGTATGTGAGTGGTGAGCCGTCAGCCCAAGGAAATCTACCAAGTTTATCTCTTGCCATACCCTTGTCCAACCATGCAGGAGTGCCATCATCCTCAGTCTGTCTGGCAATCATCCACAATACGGTTGCATCGTCCCATGGGATGTCACTTCGTTGCGCAAGAGTTTCAACTGATTCCCTCGCCAATCGTTCTTGAAGCCGCTTGTCATCATTGAACAACTTCAACAATTGCTCATCATCACCGCCCACCGAGGCTTCCAGTGCATGGATGAGAACTTCAGTCAACTTTCCGTCGATTGGATCGAAGGTGTGGAATGGATTGGTGGAGGCATTCTCAAGTAAATCCATACTCATCCCCAACCGAGCGGCATGGCCGTCTTTCAAGACTCTTTGCTTCTGCGTGAGAACAGGTCATCTATCCTCTTGTCCAGATCATCGCCATCATCACTGGCTTCGCTCTGGGTTCTAGCAGAAGCGCGTAACTCCTTGATTCTCTGACGAACATCATCACCCGGACTGAGTTTCACTTTCTCATCTTCCTCTATTTCCAGACTTTCTTCTATCTCGATGAGAGAGATTCTTCCATCCAAGGTTTGGGAATGGTCATCCAGGTGTAGGCTGTCATCGCTATCGTGGATAGATTCAGTAGGCTGGGCACTGCTCAGGGATATTGCAGTTTTCTTCTTTGCACCGGTTACTACACGCTGGGTTTTCGAACCGGGTATCAACAATCCTGTCCACCACATCAACATCAGAACAAGAATGGCCACTCCACTGGCCCAGATCATTCCCGAGTCCATGGTTTCCTCAATCTTCTGTTTCGCCAGTATGATTGCATCCGTGTCATCATCCGCTTCATCATCACTATCGAATGGTCTTTCACATGATATCTCAGCATCAACCTTTTCACCATCATCGATAGGTGGTCTTGGTAGGTCCAGAATAGGGGCGAAATCTGAACTGACCACGTCCAATGCCCACGATGATTCCCAATCTGAGGAACTCAATGTCAAACGACAATCCACTCCTTCCAGAATATCCTCTCCGCTTCGAAGTATTCCGATTCTCAATCCTCCAGAAGATTTCTCCTCTATGTAGGCGATTCCTATGTTCCATCCGCTGGGGCGAATGGTGACTGTTCGGCTATCGCTGGAAAGTAATCGGCCATGTGAGTCCAGTGCACGAATCTCCAATACCATCTCTCCAAAATCACCTTGCCATTCTTCACTTGAGATATTCACAGTCATCCCTACGTTGACTGGAGCATTGATGATTTGACTATGCAAGATTTCCCCACTGTCGGTCAAGAGGATCAGTGTTGCACGAAGTGGAGTGGTACTGTTCTGGACATCGCATGAAGCAATGGTTGCAGAAGTGTTGTGAGCGCCACCCCCCAATGTGTCTGCAACGGTATTGATGATGCTACAGGAAATACTTCTGCTTATTGCCGCAGTAGGTTCAATGCGCATGTCAAGAGTATCAGTTCCCTGTGGAGTGAGAATCGTCGCTTGAAGGTCGGTGGCTGAAGAAGGGAGGGTCAACCACCACGATCCAACATCAGAACGAACGGCGATACTCGAATCAGACAAGGTGATTGATGTCACTTCTCCATAGAGCCTGACTTCAATCTCATCATCTTCCATGCCGTTCAGCAGGGGGGAACTGTTCCACGAAGAATTCGATAATTGAATGCTGATGTCATGTTCCAGATGAATTCCACCATCTGCACTGATATTGATGGAGATGAGGAAGTTGTTTCCATCCCAGTCATCAGCCGGGTCGATATCGATGTCCAGTCCGATCTTCTCTCCAGCAGCGATTACCATGATGTCACTGCCTGAGGTACTCCAACCATCGGGCAGGCCAGCTATTGAAACGGCGACATTCGAGAGGGCATTTCCTTTGTTCTCAAGCCATACCAGTGGCATTCCACCTTCCAATGTGACTCGCCAAACGTTTGCTGAATGCAATTCCATTGCGTGCTCTGCACCTATTCGTAGAGGGACGCTGACTTCTCCAAGCCCACCACCATCACTTTCTCTTGCTCTGATGCGAAGCAGGCTCACTTCTCCAGCAAGCCCATCTTGCGGTGGAGTCACATCGATGTGCAGAATCGTTGATTCTCCGGGTGAAATGGGTTCGATAGTCTCAGGATATGACAGATTCCATTCCGGCATGACCAGAGTGAACCAAGGACGGGTGGGGTGATTTCCTCTCTGCTCAACCATCACCGTGATCAGACCACCTTCTGGGTCGATCACCAGTGAGGTGTTTGAAAGATTGAATCCCCAGCCCGTCATATGAGCAACCATGATCGATGTAGAGATGGTTTCAATCAATACATCTTCAGCGAATACATCGATCATCAGGTCGACTTCACTTCCGTTCCATGCATCATCTGGAACTGTGGTGTTCACCCAGATCAATGAGGTTTCTGTAGTTCCGATATCCTCCAGAGTGGTGCTTGTGAATTCCCATTCTGATGTATCGCCTGAGACAGCATCGATTTCAGGTCGTGGCGTTAAGGTCAGGTGATCCACACTGTTTCCCGTATTTGTTGCTGTGAACTGGAATGAAACACTCTCTTTTGGAATGGCCGAGATGTCCAATGAACCATTCAGTTGCAGGTCCCAACGATGATCAGGACGTGCTTGAATCATGACATCGAAAGTATCCTCGACACTTGGCAGCATGGTTGAACGCAACGTGAATCTCAATTGGATAGGTACTCTCGCAGGGATGTCTGCTGAAAGGCTCACGTTGACTGGAACATGTACCACCGCACCTGCGCTGAGATTCCTTTGAGGATTGGGAATCAGGAACGCGACTCCCGGGTTGGAACTGAAATTCTCGTTTGCAACAACCTCCCCAATCAACTGGTATGAATCAAGGCCGTTGCCAGGATTCTCCAACCGCAGAATGAGACGGTCTCCTTCATCGTCTTCATCTGTGGCTACATCAACCGCCCATGGCACAGCGAGTTCTTCACTCAATGAAATATCAGAACGGTGGACCTGCAACACATGTAAAGAGAGGTTGAGGTCATGGAAGGATTCTCCTTGTGCACTGATATTTGCAATGTGTAGATCAGGTGGAGTTATCCCTGGAATCGTCAGATTCAACCAGCCCACTGCAGGAGATGGTCCGGGTGTGGTAGAGAGTATGCCCGCCACCAATTCCAGGTCGCCGCCAGTTGACCATGACCATCCCTCCTTGAGCAGTCCAGCCGAACCGAGGTTCCAAGAGAGGTCAGAACCTCCGGGTTTACTTGCATGTATCTGCCAGGATTTAGGATTCTGAGGTTCATCTCTGATGTGCGGTGGAGTCAATGCCAATCCATTTGCAGTGAATTGGAAATCGATGTCTCTACACAGAGTATCACTAGATGAACCGATACATACCTCGAGATTATTGGTCACAGAATCACCTAGAGATACAGAAACTGTAGGAACCTCAACATTGGCGGTGAAAGTTCTGATCTCACCTGGTGCAAGTTCTATCAGAGTGACTTCATTTCCTTCTTCATTGATGATTCTTGGTTGCACCAACCAACCATTCTGATTCCATGTGATGCTGCTGCTGGTCTCGTATGCATTGCCTAGATTCTCTATCAAGAACCAAGCACTAGCATCATGTCCTTTACGACCGCTTCCATGTGATATGGCCAAGCCATCAGGGCCTTGGATAGAGAGACCCTGTGTCCGTAATACTTCAATTGGAATCGTGGCATTGAATGAGATGTTCTCATCCTCATCCAATATCATCTGTAGGTTGATATGTCCGCTCTCACTACCTTCGGTACCATCTGGAATGGAGACTCTGATGACTGGACTCCAAGGAGTGTCAGGTTCCAACTCCACCATCTGACTCCCGCCCGGAGTGGCATCGATCATGGTCCAACCATCTGGGAGGTGTTCATTCAGTGCCATGCTCCATTGGGCGGTCTTACGTCCTATCGCAGTCACCGTTGGAATCACGTCTGCACTATCTCCCGGAAGGATCCGTGTCAGTTCCAGCGGTGCAGAGATTTCAACCACATATGGGTCGAGCACCTCAAGATGAGTGATACTCATATCGTTATCTTCTCTCGCCTGAGAATGGTTCGATAGTGGGTCAAGGACCAGCTGAATCTCGTGGACGCCTCTGGTCGCAACCATGTCCACACTGAAAGTGACCGGCCCGCCATTGCCACTGGGCGCCACTGGTTCAAGGTCAATGCTGCGATCTCTACCGATCTCTACTCCGCCAAGATAGAGTACTGCATCAAAAGCTCCATCAAAAGCGGAGGTGCCGATATTGGAATACTGAGCGCTGATGGTTACTGTAACACCTGGGTCTGGTTGTTCTGGATTGAAACTGATTCCACGTGAATCACTGGTGGGGGCTGCATCTGCGGCAGTTCGACTGACCACCGTATCTCCAATCAACAGGTCCAGAGCGCCATCTCCGTCGAGGTCTCCTGCAGCGGGAGCGGACCATGTTCGATGAGGGATTGACAATGGTGAGGCCCAGTGAGTGTTGATATCAGCAGAGGTTCCGCTATCGCCATCGAATGCATACACTCTACGTCCAAATCCAACGACGAGTTCGGGAGCACCGGTTCCATCAATATCTATGGCCAGTGGGGCGCTGGCAGCGATTTCATCATTGTCATTACCACTGCTGGAATCCATGGTTCGGCTGAATATCTTGCTTATCGGCTCCTCGGTGATATCATGGCAACCTGTCAATCCTTGACGCTCAAAAGTCAGGCTGCTGGTACTGTACCAGGTCACCCAACAGAGGCGGTCGCTGGTTCCATCATCATCCTCATCAACCGCTATCGGTGCAGCATCAGCATATCCATTCGGCGCTCTGAATCTCCACAACTCATTGGTCGAGGTCAGATCCCATGCAACAAATGTAGCACCGTTTCCATTCGTGCGCCCATTCTGGTCTGATGGTATGGTGAAGACCACTTCAGGTGCAGCATCCTCATCAAGTTGTGCGATGACCGGTCCTGGAACTCTTAGATGGACTGGATCCGCATCTGTCTGTGTTCCGGTCAGGCTTATTCGTTCCCAGTCCAGTGAGCCACTATCTCCATCGATTCTCCAGACCCACATGTTCCCATTGTTCGCATCGATGGTGGTCAGCAGTATTGCAGCATTGAGGTCATCAAGTGCCACCCAGGTTGGATCCGAGACATGAGTGCCACGGTCCAGTGCAACACTCCAACTTGGGTCGGGAGGGCCAGTGAGCGATAGTTGGAT
>CALCOQ010000004.1 GCA_937897005.1 uncultured euryarchaeote | reverse complement strand
CTCGAGTTTGTTCAGAGAATCGGCACCTCGGATGCGGATGCGGTCGAGAAATTCGTGCGCGCCGAACTGGCGGCCAAAAGACCGATTTTCGGATTCGGCCACGCAGTGCTCCAAGCCGAAGACCCGCGTGCGGCTATTCAATTCGGCCTCGGCGAAGAGATATGCCCCGACGACGAAAACTTCCGTACCATTCGCACTCTGCGCCAAGTAGCTCCAAAAGTTCTTGAGGAGATACCCAAGATTCGTAACCCAAATGCCAATGTCGATATCGCTTCAGGTACACTTCTGCACCATGTCGGTTTCACCGATACCGCGTACTATACGACTTTCTTCGGTTGGGCACGGACAGCAGGAATTGGCGCCCAAATAGTCGATGAGCGAATGGTAATGAGAGATGGTAAGGGAGTTCCCCTATACCGTCCGAAATACATTCCCGAGCAACAGCAAGAGCAACATATTGACTAGACAAACCAGAGATTGGATTCTAAATAGAAGTACGCTTGTTCGGGCATTAGTGATTGATATGAAAGTGAAAGACGTATTTCTAAATGGATTAAGTGTCGGAATATCTGTTGCATTATTGATGGTGATTTTGTCTCATATCCCTCTTGGTACTACGTCAGAGGGGAATAAGATAACTCTCTTTTATCACTGGTCAGGCGCATTGCTTGTTTCAATTGGAATACCGTTTATTTCAGCATATTTTGTTAGAAAAAAGATCGCTGAAAGAAATTTTGCAGAATCTAGTTTTAAGTTAACTATTCCAGTAGCATATCTCACTTTCCTGTTACCTGTCTTAGGAGCCTCTGCCGGAGCCCCGAACAGTGACTTGGACACATTGGCATTGATTGTCCTGCTAGGTGCTATTGGAGGTACCTTCTGGAGTACACCGTTTGCTATTTGGAGTTATTTCAAGAGTCGTGGTAACGAATCAATTTCTGGTATGGTGGGAGAAGAAGAGTGAGGTGCTTTCACCGAGGTACGGGCCCTTGTGGATCAGTCCCGGTACAAGAAGTACTTTGACCAAAGCGGGCAGCAAGAGCAAATGCGTACTAACCTCCATCAGTACCATTGTCACTTGAGTCACCAGATGTCGTGTTATTACTGGAATCAGTTCCATCACTGTCTGAATCGTCCGAACTGGTTTCAGGATTATCGACATAACCATCGCAGTCGTCATCTCCAATATCTGCCTGTTCCTCGCAAGTCGCGTTGACAACACCCATGAATCCAACCATGTAGTACCCGAACAGAAGTACGACAATCGCCACGAAGACCGGGAGCACCCAGTTCCTATCTTTGGGGATGAAGAAAGATTTGAGATCAAATGGTTCTAGTTCTCCATCATCTTTCTTCGGCTCGACCTTCTTACGTCGTCGCACTGCTCTGCGCCTCTCTGTTGGTTTCGATTCTTCTACCTGCGATTCCTCCATGTCTTCCTCCTCTGGTTTCGATTCTTCTACCTGCGATTCCTCCATGTCTTCCTCCTCTTCTGGCTCTTCATCAACTGTGTCATCTTTGCTCATTCAGGCAACCCCCTTATCGGTGAATAATACCACCATCATTGTCGCTACTACCAAGAAAACGGCAAATCCGATATTCGTCCATCGTTCGAGCCGTTTAGGATCACCTTCTATTTTCCAAATTGGATTGAAATCATCCTCAGGCGGCTGCATGGCCACTAGAACTTTCTTTTCAAATTCAAATGCCAACACCGCACCAAGTAGGAAGCCTGAGACTAACTGGGAAATACCTAATATCGGTTGCAGTATTTCTGTGATGGTTGAAATCGAGCCAGCCAGTGCCATGATTATCATCGCTCGGCTGCCGCGCGGGAGATGATCGGTTTGAACAAAACCAAATTTCACACATAGGAAGAGAATGATCAATGGTCTGGCTAATGATTGCATCACCCCATGAGTCAACAATGCGAATGATTCTGATACCGATGCTTCGTTCAATATTGAGGCGACCAAGTCGTAATCCACGGATTCCGACTGATAGAAGTAGTATCGTATCATTCCTGCGAACAGCACGAAAACAAGGAATCCACCCAACAATTTTGAGCCTTTTTTGTTCAGATGCATCACTGCGCCGATGAATAATACGAATAGGCTCAAACCAACGGTCACCAATTCAAAATTCCATGTCAGTGAAGTGAATAGCGGGAAGGGATGAGCATAGGCAGGCCAATACGAATAGAACATCTCTCCTTCGGTGAAAATCCCCATCCAGTCGAACCAGTTCTTGCCAGCCCACAGGGTGACGGCCATTATGGCGAATAGGCCAGCCTTATCGGTGGTCTTTTCAAGATTGTCTTCACCACTTGTTTCCGATGTCAGGAAATTCCAACCAATATAGGTGTAGATTATTATCATGATGATCCCCACTGGAGACATTGCGAACCATAGCCCCCATCCGGTCTCGGAATAGGCAGGGCTGCCGTGAACAAACCATGCTTCCAGGAGATTTATTATCAGAAGAGCAACAAATATCTTGAGATATGTATCTCCGTTCTTGAACCACGGCATCGGCACGGTGAACATTGCTAAGAAAAAGGCCAGTAATCCAATTCGCCACAGATTCCAGACTAGAACTCCCATCAAATCAGTGACGAAGTCTCCCCCCTCTTGGAAATTATACCCAAAGGTCCCCGAAGCCCACTGATAGCCGAGGTGGCATAGTAGGAACCACAGCATGAATGTCGCCCCCATGCGCTGAGTCCATGTTCTCTCATCCTTCTTGAGATGAAGAACCAAGATGAAAGTCAATAGAATACCATCTAACAAAGCGCCAACAACTGATAATGCCTCAACCATGGGCAGGAGAACCCTGCCGAACCTATTAACCTTCATCCGGCATTCTGCTGATTATGGGTCTGTAGGGTTCTCCAGTGTTGATGTGGACGCTTGTGCGTCTACCGAATCGGTAATCATGAATCTACGCATTCATTTCCTTTAACCTTTCAATCGTTAATTCATGTACACTACCCATGTCTTTACAGAATGGACAAGCCTCGCTAGGTTCGAGATGGTGAGTGGCGCAGAATGTTCGTCCACACCTGCATCGTTCTGTACTTGCCTGCGCCGCTGAATCGCACTTCTTCGACAACGACTCCATGCAGACGGTCACCGCTTCCGAGGCGTACTGGTCTGCCTGAGACAGGCTTCTGAAGGCCGCCATTCGAGGTGCGGTTGCAGGAACCCAATGCCAGATGAAATCGTCTGTGATGTTCTCCGTTATCCATTGCTTGCTGAATGATGGCGGTGCCGGCGTCCAGACTCGGTAGGGGTACAGATGGGCGTGCTCCTCATCACACTCGTAGTACTCGAATGCCGGTTCTACTTTCATTCTCTCCTCTCTTGAGTCAGATATCTCATCTTCCACCTTTTGCAAAGCCGCGGAACCCTTTAATTCAGAAAACATGGCGTGATGCCACGGTTTGAACCTCAGGGTACATTTCCAAACCCAACCCTTCTCTGATCCTTTTTCTTCAGCTGTAACTCCACTTCTGAAGAACATCCTTAACGGTGTTTCACAGATGCGACAATCTGGGATGTTGTCCTCTGAATTCATTCTTCCAACTCCCCTTCTTTCTTTTTCATTTCCAACCTAGAAATCTTCTCCCACATGATGAGAATTATGAGAACTTCCAAAAATGTCCAGTACTCATGCGCATATGGGGCCATTTCCAATAACCAATCAAACATATCTTTTCATCTCCATTTTTTTCTTTCATCGTGGGCATATCATACTCTTTTCAGCACTTCCATTACTTCTGAAATACACTTTCAAAGGAATCTTATCGCCGTCGAAAAAAGCATTCATTTGCTACCTATATTAACCTCACGAGAGAATTCATGATCCAATGCATTAGCGGACCCTTGTGGATTCAAATTGCAGAGAAAAATTCAGGATATAAACCAGTTGCAATTGGTATAATGCCCAATAGAAGTTGTGGCCAATTAAGTATGAGTCCTGCGATGGCTTTCCTCTTCCCAACGCCAGTTGTTTTTGCGTTGGAGTATCCTATGTGTGAAAATATAATGCCCAATAATGCAAGTGGGATTGAGAAGATACAGCAAATTAAAAAGAAAAAGGGAGCCATAATTGAAAACACCATAGCGATGATTCCTAGGACCAAACCCGCCGTTGCAGAGGCATTATTCTGCGCTACTACAAACACCATACCTTGTTGATTTCCATAAGCATGGGACGGCATTGCCCCTTCCATATTTGGACTACCTACCAGTAGTGAGGGGGACTGTTGTGAGGGTTGCATTGAGGCACACTAGGTTCGCCTTCGCTAAATCATTATTGGGGAATCTGGACCCTTGTGTGTCTAGACAAACAATTCGAATTGTTCAATTCTGGTCAGTCTCATTCCATTTCTGCAGAACTTCCTGAGCCGAGGAATAACCCTCGCAAAGGAATTGCACCTTTCCATCGGCCTCCAACACCAGACTTGGAAATGAATAGGCACCGATTCGCCGCCGAGTGTTGAATCCTGCCTGTAATTTTGCTTCAACCTCTATCGAGGCCATATCAGCACGGAATTTCTCTTCGTCAATATCGAGTTCAACGGCAAGAGTGCATAGAACTTCAATCTCAGAGGGATTCTTTGCTTCCAGATAGTAGGCGTGTTGAATCCGGTCGAACATCTCTGGACCCTTGTCTCCTGCAGCGATGACGGCACGACAGGCAGGGTAGGTCGACCTGTACGGTTGACAATTCTCCCAGAAGTCCCAGTTGAATTCAGCTCCGGTTCTGGCGCTGACCTGATGCCATGCTTCCTTCACGTAGGACTTTGTTTCCTCAGGCATCGGCTCATCCGAGTCTCTTGCAAGTCCACCCATCACGAATTCTAGTCTCACATCTTCACCAATCGCCTTGAAGATCTCATCTCTTGCATCTTTGAAACCCCAGCACCACGAGCACATGGGGTCAGCAACGTAGTGGAGAACGGACTCTGCTGGATTCATATCAACGCATCCGTACCACTTCTGCATCATCGGTTCCGAATGGTGGATTCTGCCAATCAGCATCACCAGGCAGTACCATCTCATCGCCCAATGAAGTCAATATTCGAGCGATTGCAAGTTGTTCACCTCGCAGGGCATCCCACTCAATGCTGTCATCCTTCCATCGTTTCCATCTTCTGATGACTCTCCATGAACGGGAAGCATTTGCATGAAGCACCAGATGCGCTCTACCTGTCAGTGGCCAGAAGAACATCAATATCATTCCAACAACGATGAGTGGAATCTTGGTCAGATGGATCAATAACCAATGTGAAACAAACAATTCTCTGACCGCGCTTTCTTCTCCAAGTAACATCCAGATAGTTGCTGCCGTTATCATCACCCACCAGATGGGGAATAGAACAAGAGAGGAATATACCTTGATCGAACCCAGTGCTGCCTGAGAGGCATTTTTCCGAATAGCGAGGTTGGTCAGAAGCCGATTGGCATAGTATGGAGGCAATGTTCCCAAGACAGCACCCCATGTGACTATTCCTAACATCCAACTCACCGACCATAACCATCGAATGTTATTGGCGATGTATTTCTTCTTCGTCAACTCCTCAGGTTTGACATCGATATCCAGTGGATGGAGCCCCAATCGGTCCAGGTTCTCAAAGTGTGTAGTCGCTCTGGTTTCAACCTCAGTGGTTCTTTCTGAATCGTGTTTTGCAAGATATTCCCAACCTGCTCTCAGTCGTCTGGCTCCTAGCACGGATTCAGCATATGTTGGCTTGCTGATTCCATCTTCACTGGCTCGCGAACGCTCAGCATGAACGATGCTTCTCGCCCTCCATATCAGGTGCCTGTCCTGCCATGAAGAGGTTGCATGGCTGGCTCGTTTCAATTCGTTCTCGATATCGGAAGTAACTTCTTTGACCCATGTTCTTCGCTCAGATTCATCGGCCTCTGGGTCGCCACTCTGTTCAGGGAGAGAGGGTAGGTCCATTGGCCTTTCAATGATGACTGCAGCCCTTTCTCGGAAAGTGTGCGCTTCTGAATAGTGCAGACCAACTGGAATCAATGAGGGTGGTGTTCGTCCTTCATCCTCACTCAGTTCAATGGCCATCTCCATGATTCGAGCAGCACCTGTCCGGACGCGTTTGACATCAGATTCAGAGTGCGTGGTCCCTTCTGGGAAGATTATCAGTTTCCCACCTCTGGCCACCGCTTCGGCGACTGAGAAAAGTTGGTCTGCATTGTGTTTTTTTGAATCGGTCTCATCTCCTTTGACATCTGAAGAGCGCATTATCGGCAGGGCTCCAGAAGCCCTCATCAGAGTTCCCAGAACTGGAACCTTGAACAGGGTATGTTTGGCTATCAAAGACATCTTCCCAGGAAGGGTGGCCATCATCAGCATAGGGTCGATCAATCCAGAAGGATGCCAAGCGATGAAAAT
>CALCOQ010000003.1 GCA_937897005.1 uncultured euryarchaeote | reverse complement strand
CCCAGATGGCGAGAGGGCAGGGCCTTGATCCTGCGGAAGTACTGAAGAGAATACATGTTGCGCGTGCGTACAATTCTGCACACCAGATGTTGTTGGTTGATGAGATAAAGCGGCTATCTTCAGGGTTGAATGTGAAGATGATCATCGTTGATTCCTTGACCAGCCACTTCCGTGCTGAATACATCGGCAGGGGAATGTTGGCAAATCGCCAACAGAAACTGAACAAGCACCTCAAAGAGTTGAAGCAACAAGCTGACATCAACAATGCATTGGTACTTGTCACCAATCAAGTTCAGAGTAAACCCGATGCGATGTGGGGCGACCCAACCAAACCGATCGGTGGACACGTTCTCGCACACGCAAGCACTTTCCGACTATACCTGCGCAAGGCCAAGGGTGGACGCAGGATTGCACGTCTGGTGGATTCGCCGAATCTTCCTGATGGCGAATGCATCTATCAGGTCACCCAAGATGGCCTGCGTGATTGAATTCAATGAAACTGGCTACTCAATGATCGTATTGTTGGCAGGATGGACACCACTTCCACACCTTGCCCTCATGATCAACTGCTTGAGTGGTCCTACCACAGCGGGTGCAGACGGACTGATCAGCAAGCGGTACCAAGGTCTGGGATGGCGATGAAGACCAAGGGTCGGCAGCGACTCTTGAACCTCGCCGACGCAGGATCATGAATACCAAAAGTGCTACCAGTCCGGCTGCTCCGCCCCATATCAACAATGTAGAACTGGAATCAGTGGTATCTGAAGAAACATCATCTGAAGTATTCATGCCACTACCATTCTGCGAATCATTGCCATTCTCATTCCCAGTTTCATTCTGCTCCACAGTTTCATTTTGAGGCAATGGGGAGCCGGTGTTGTTCCACCACAACTCGGAACTGGTGTTGTAGACATTATTACTGGCACGAATGATCACCAACAATCTGGTCGGTCCACTGCGTGCTAGATATTGAATTCCATCCGTATAGCCTGCAGGTGCAGGATCAAGACTCACGAGAGGGTTCTGCCAGCAGCGTGAGTCACACTCATCGCTTTCATTCATCTCGATTGCAAATACCTTGATATTGTCTGTATTATCACCTCGCTGATGCCAACTATAACTGATGCTCCAACGTTCCATGTCGGAAGTGACGAAGACATCGATGTTTTCTGGCATGGTGGGTACTGGGTCCCCTTGACATTGGCTGGCATCCTCAGGATACAGGTCTATTTCATCGAGACGAATACTGTTGGGGGCACATCCATCACCATCTAGGTCTGACCAGGCAAGGGTGTTGCTGGGAAATGCATCGCCATTCTCAATCCTCAAACCATCATTATCCAATGTCCAGGTATAATTGTCCCCAAACCCATCACCGTCACTGTCAGAGCATTGGCTGCTGTCATTGGTGAAAGCATCTCCAATCTCTGTGATTCTCAAACCTGTCGAGCCAGTTGAATAACTGTAATTGTCTCCACAACCATCTCCATCACTGTCATTCCACTGTTGTCCATCATCTGGAAAAGCATCACCTCGTTGATTCAGTCTTTGTTCATCTACTCCATCCCAGAAGTAATTATCACCATATCCATCATCGTCACTATCATTCCACTGTTCAACATCTGTGGGGAATGCATCAGCAGCCCCATATGGATGCGCAAGCCACTGTTCATCAGGATCTGACCAGCCATCTCCATCGCTGTCAGGGCATCCTAGTCTATCTTGAATACTGGTCCCATAATTGAAGGGGCATTGATCACCATTGGTGCCTTCGGGCTCGTCTCCATAGCCATCAGCATCTGAATCTGACCATTGCGTGTGATCATTTGGCCACATATCCTCAGTATCGATGTATCCATCCTCATCTGAATCCATCATCCATGTCATCCACCCACCAGTGCTGTTCGCGACTACATATCTGGTGCCCAAGGGAGTGTCATGAATCGCCACTCCGCGGGGTATTCCAACCGTTGGCCAAGAATCTACAAGTTCTCCAGTACTTAGATTCAAGAGGCTGACCTGACCAAGACTAGAATCCGAAGCCGTGCCCGAGCCTATTATCACAAGTTGTTCCTGCTCAGAAATCTGCGCTGAAAAGCCCTCGAATGGCAAGGAGACCTTCCATAGTTCCTGTTCACTGTCTACATCATAAAGAACGACTTCCTTGTCCCACCCCACACTGATGATGACATTCCTTTCTGGAGACCATTCCACTACTCCTGTATAGTTCATATGACTATAGGGAGAGGGAAGTTCATACCAATCACTTGGCGAATCTGACTCCGTGTTCCATATTCTTATCTGACCACCTTGTTCTGCTGTGACCAATCTATTTCCTCCAGAACTGAACTCCATCACCCAACATGTATCTGGACATGCCCATGTTTGTCCAACTTCCCAGATATCACCAGTATTCCTAAGAATATTCACTTCTCCGTCGATGGTAGAATTTGAACCATCAGGAATCGAACTCAACGCTATCACCTTCTTGTTCTTGAAAGCTAATCGACCAAAAATATCCATATCCACAACCGTACTGAAATCAAAATGAGAATCTCCAGAACCTTGGATTGAACACCAGATCACTGTGCCATCAGTGAATCCACCTACCGCTGTATCCTCAGCCAACCATTTTACGCTCTTGATGTAGGGAATTGAAGCGGTATCATCTCCCCAATCTGGATGCTGACATGAACGCATTCTACGACCTGTTTTCAGGTCATGGATATCCAATGAACCCGAACCCTGAGCGAGTGCAATCATCGTGCTAGAACCATCGATCTCAAACTCTCTCATGATACTGCTATCCAGAATTGCTCCCAGAGATAGTCCACCAGTATCCAGAATATTCCATACCTCGATGGAGCCGTCCTGCCCAGCACTGGCTAATTCATCACCTTCCTCACTCACCGCCAATGCTCTGACATCGGAGCGACTGTCTCGGTAGGCATGCCAACCATGACTGGAAACTGGCTGTCCGGCCGCGTCAAGAACCAAAACCTGGCCTTCACCAAGGAGCCCCACATACAATGAGTCAGAATGTGCAGACCACTCCAAACGTGTGATGTTCTGTTCCAGAGGTTGGTACCACTCCACATCTCCATCGGAGATGAAATGAGACACTACACTCTCTCCAGTGCTCTTTGTCCAAGCCACGGAATACTGGGAATTCCCTTTCCAATCCAGATGCCAACCTGAAGAGCCTGTAGCGATGTTATGTTGCAAAGTCTGATTCAATGAATGCCCTTCGAACAAACGAATACTATCACCACCACTGGCCCTTTCGATAGTGGCAATGGTCGCACTATCTGAAGACCATCTGCAGACCTTGACGATTTCTGGAGTATGTAATGCGACGTTATTGGCTACTTCACTTCGACCAAGCAAGTATTCAGTATCGACAACCACTATTTCGCCTCCATTCGATGGACGCCCGCCACAATAGACTATGCGGCTTCCATCTGGACTCACTTCCATATCATGACCCCAATTCTGCTCTACACCGGTCATGTTACTACTCCAGTGACCTGAGAAATCATCGAAAGTATCCTTTGGACGAGCAATTCCCTCATCACTGACAGCATATACATTCCAATTGTGTCTCTGATCCAAGGTAACGATGTGGCCATCATCTATCCAATCTACACCCAATAACTGCATATTATGAGTCAATCGGAATATCACTCTATCATCGCTCTTGTTCCAAACCGAAAGCCCTCCATCAAGGCCAACTGCAGCAATGTGTTTTCCATCTGCAGACCATTCCACATCCCACATGACTGAAGGTAGACTAGGTTGCCAGACTGATAGAGCCATGCCAGCGGGTCGGGACGGGATATCATCACGTTCCCAAACTTCCACAGAGATTGTTTCATGATTCAACTCGATCATGGAGAATGGAGTGAAGAGCAGAAAAATAGTCAGGGCAACAGCTGTCCGCGGTTTGCCCATGGCATTGGCGTTGTCCACTATTGCTTGAGAGTACCGCTGCTGCGTTCGCACCATCAAACTGGTAGGAAAAACGCTTTGCAGACTATATTTTCAAGGGGCATCTTGAAAGAGGCTGGAGGTCGCACTCAGCACATGAAGCACCTTATAGAACGTGTTCTCAACCTTGAATCGGATGAAACTGTATCAGTCATAAAACCTGTGAATGAAGATTCCAAAGCCAATGATACCGAATTGCGTCAACTCTTGGAATCGCTACAACCACGGATCCGTGTTTACGGCGTAGGAGGGGCTGGATGCAATGCTATCAGCAGATTAGCAGGTGAGGGATTGTTCAGTTCAAAATTCGTGACTGGGTATGCAATAAATACTGATGCTCAGGCCCTGTTGTTGACACAGGTGGAAGAGAAGATTCTCATCGGAAGAAGTGCAAGAGGACGTGGGGCCGGTGGTGACCCTGGTAAAGGTGAAACCGCGGCAATGGAGAGTGAATTCACACTGAATCGTATTACAGAGGACACTCAACTCGCAATAATAACAGCAGGAATGGGAGGAGGTTCTGGTACTGGAGCAGCAGGACATGTTGCACGACTGGCAAAGAAACAAGGTGCACTGACAATTGCTGTGGTGACCTATCCATTTGAATCAGAAGGAGCATTGCGAAGGCAGAATGCTGAATGGGGTCTCGAAAGGTTGCGCGAGCACTGCGATACGATAATTGTGATTCCAAATGAACGACTGCTTGAGATTCAGGGTGTGAAAGATCTGCCTCTGGCTGCAGCCTTCAGGGTTGGGGACGAATTATTGGTCCGTTCGATCAAAGGAGTGACCGACCTACTTACCTGCGATGGAATGGTCAACCTCGACTTTGAAGATCTGCGTTCAGTCATCACCACTGGTGGTGGTGTAGCGATGATAGGAATCGGAGGAGCGAGTGGAGAAGATAGGGCCGCGAAGGCGACTCTGGAAGCACTGCATAGCCCGCTACTCGAACTCGATCTATCCGATGCACGTGGAGCTTTGATCAACGTAGTTGGAGGGCCTTCCCTGACTCTGGGAGAAGCTGAAGCTGCGGCGCAGATAATCAAGGAACAGATCAACGAGCACGCCAGAATAATCTGGGGTGCCGCTGTCGAAGAAGATGCTGGAAAGGAGATGAGAGTGATGGTGGTTCTCACTGGAGTGAAGAGCAAGCAGATTCATGGGGCAAGCGAAAATACTCAACTCAAGGCATTGAGATCAAGTCATATCGAATTCGTCAATTGAATGCGTCGTGCTGCAAACAATACTGCTGCAATCGTAGCAAACACCCCAATGAATGGTATTCCGAATTCTCTCTTGGGTACTTTTGCATCCTTGAGTTCTCCAGTGAAATTCTCTCCAGGAACACTTACAACTTTGCTCGACCATGCATCCCCAGTAGTTTCTCCATCGCCATTCACTGCATTAGCATGAAACTGGAAATCGACCTGAATGTCGTCCCTTTCGGGTGCTGTCCACTGAATCATCCAACCGCGTTGGTCATTTCCAGCTTCACTATGGGTCAAATGCCCATCCATATCTCTAGTGTCTACGCCGCCACTGGCCAAACCATCCGAATACCAGAATAGAAACCCTCCTTGATTGGCTCCAGTACCAATGATACTACTGTTCATCCATATCGTCAGATTATAGGTCTCACTGGAATTGAATCTCTCTGGAAGACCATCGATGAATGCTTGAGTTTTCAACTCCCTTGCTGCTCCATGACAGACGCACCCCTTGTCTCCTTGCTGACCTATTCCTTCTGGAAATGCAAGACTGGGTGGTAAGGTGAAAAGAAGAGAGGAAATCAGCAGAACTGAACATGCTCTAAGGCGCGTGTTCATCAACCACGGCCCGAGGCACGTAGTCAAGAAGTTGCGCATCCATTCACAGGTGCTGACTTGACGACAGTACTGCCTGACCTGCCTCAAGTAAATGCCATTTTCGAGCCTTTCCACGCCCCTTGGCCTCTACGAAACCACGTTCACTCAAACGCTTCATATGATATGACATCAATTGCCGAGAAGTCGCTAACTTGTCCCGCAGTTCCCCGGTCTGGATACCCAATGCTCCAGCTGACGATAATACCTCGAGGATGGCTTGCTGCATCCCCACCACTGGCTGTTCCAATTTCGAAAGCAACTTTGGATCGATTCCGGTAGAGGCATAACGACGCTTAGGGCCATCCAGCCATGAGATTATTCGCCCCTCCTTCTCCAACGCATGGAGATGATGAGCAGTAACGCCATTCGCCAATGATAATGCATCGCGTAATGCGGAGAAATGGATGCCGGGGTGTGCTTCAACATATCCTTGAATCCGTCCTTTGGTGAAGGTCCCGGCTTCGCCTCTTTGGGATATTGCCAATATTGGCCCAATAACTGCCAGCATCAGACTCACTCGTCCGGCCTCACTGGCTATCACGGCGGTCAGCATCGTACCCATCAAGCCCACTGCCAATACTGCAGCAAGACTCAGTACCACTATCTGTGTGGTGGGAAGCACCCAGGAGTATTCGCCGCTCCCTGAAACTCCGCCATCTTCAGAGAGCATTCTCTCAGAATCTCTCGAATTCTGGTCTGCACCTGCTTCGGGTGTATTTTCCTGTTGACCACTGTCCTGAGAGTCGCCATCTCCATCATCCAAACCTGATGCTTCGTCATCTGTAGGTTCGCTCGAATCTGCCTGTGAATCCTCTGTGCCATTCTGTCCCGATTGTCCTTGTTCAGTTTCCTCTTCAGAACTCTGTTCTTGGCTCGCATTGGAACCGGAATCCAGACCCTCATCAACAGTTTGGGAATCAGTATCATCTTCGAACACACCTTGTTCAATGCGCCAAGCATCCAGATGTTCCCCCGCATCGGGAAGAGCGAGGACCGAACAGAACAACGTGGTGGCGATGAAGATGCGCCACATCCACACTCTATCGGCTGCCATGTACAGTTACCTCCACATTCGTGCCCTATCAAAAGGGTGGTGAACCTGTTTGACGAATGAGTCCATTCAGTGAATGGATTGATGAGGGAGAGGTGGAGTCCGCGGCTAGTGAGTGACCACATGTTCGTCGACGAAACCGAAGAAGAAGACGATGATCTGTATGAAGCCCTGGAGGTTTCCACCACTGCTCCCGCTGCCCGTGGCAATGATCTGCTGGACGCTCTTGGTGAAGAGGAGGAAGAGGAATTCGCTGAAGAAGAGGAAGCCGAGGTGATTGCCACACTTGACATGGGAGAAACCATGGGAGGGGAATCTGAACAAGAAGATACATTCTTTCCCCAGGAAGAAATCTCTGAAGAAGAAGAGGATGTTGACCCTTTCGAAGAATTGGGGGCTTTGCGTCCTGTCTCTTTGAACAATAATGAGAATGCTGCAGTGAGTGACGCTCTAGCGGCTTTCATGGACGACGAGGAGGATGACGAAGTCGATGATTTACAAGAAATTTCCTTGTTTGAAGAAACAAAGGTTGAGAAAGTTGAGTCTGAAGAAGAACCCAAGCATGAAGCAAAAGCAGAACAAAAACCCAAGGCGGACCCCGAAGAACTCTATCGGTTCCTGTTGGAAGGAGTCTGGGTTGATGACGTTCTTGACCCGGCAGAAGTAGCATTGATGTCTCGAAAACGACGTGAATTGAAAATCTCATTCGAGACCCATCTGAAGATCCTCAAAGAGATATTACACGATTGAAGTGAGACCATGACGATTCTCTTCAAACACGCTTTGGATCTGGCTTGGAATGATGGTAGACTTTCTCGCAGAGGTGCAGTATTACTGGAGAATCTACAGGATTTTCTTGATCTCAGTGACCACGAACGTGGCGTAGTGGAAGAGAAGCATTCCGACGAGGAAGTTCCTTTTTTGATAACAAGAGGATTCGGTTCTGGGGCTGATTTGCTCGACCACTGGATGGCAACACTTCTGGATCTTGATGAAGACTTACCTCTGTTTCTGGTGAGCATGGGTCGTTCAGCACTGGAAACTGGAATAACGAAACAGGGTTGGATGGATGTATCCAGGGCTGCGGAAAGCATGGGTTGTGAATTCGATTTTGCTCGAGGCGTATGGGAGCCTGAATATGAAGTAGAGAGCCTTGAGTGGCCCGATGCCTTGAAGCCGGTTGCAATGGCACTGGGCCTGATGAGTGAAGAGGAATGATTCAGTATCTTCCAATTTGTTTCATGTGTTCTTGAGCTGCGGATAGCACTTCTCTTGATTCACTATGTGTCAGCATCTCCATCGCTTGTTCCCAATCCAACCATAGGTGGTCACGGTGTTCATGCGACAATTGTATCTCCATGATCTCAGTCTCACCGATATACCAATACACCTGTTTCTCGATCTTCTTTCCCTTATGTCTGAATTGATATTCTGTTCTCTCCTCAAAACCATTGATGATCACAATATCATTGATTCCAGTCTCCTCCTCCAACTCTCGCCTTGCTGCTGAGATTCGAGATGCGTCGTCATCCTCGATATGCCCCTTTGGAAAATCCCAATGGCCTTGTGGATATTCCAATATCAGTATGTTGCCGAGATTGATGACAACCATTCCACAGGAAGTTTCCATGAATATCGCTGCTACCTGAACATCATGACGTTTTCCGCGATACTTGATGATTGACCCCCTTATCATTCGATAAGCGATTGTTTCATCAGTCTAGGTCCGACGGCAGATGATAGGACGGATACTGGTGCCAGCATTAGATGAACTTGAACTTCGCCGAATCATCGCTGATGGGGATATGGATGGCCTGTTCGCAGCCGTGGTGTTGAAAGCCCGTTTTCCAGATGCCGAAGTCCGGTTCAGCCATCCGGCTGAGATTCGTTCTGGAATCATTGATCATCTCATCGACAGAAATACCGCCATTTGTGATCTGCCATTCCATGAGCAATGCGGTCTGTATCTTGATCACCACGCCACCAATCGCCCATCTCAAGAGATAGAGGAGCAATTCACTCTCGCAGGTGGAATCTGTATCTGGGAGGATAAGCCCTCAGCCGCACGGGTTGCTTGGGAGCACTTTGGAGGCGATGATCATCTTCCCTCTCTTGGTACTGCAATGGCTTTCGTGGATCGGTTAGACTCGGGAGGGCTGCAGTTACAGGAATTGCGAGAAGGACATCCATTGCTTTGGTTCTCACGTACCATCGATGTACGAGATGGGGAATATGTCCACTCTGTACTGAATCGATTGAGTCAGGGAATGCCATTGGATGAATTGCTGCAGAGTGCAGATGTGGTGAGCCGTTGTCAACAGCAGAGTTCCGCGGCAAAACGCCTCAACAAATTGATTTCAGAAAAGGTCGAACTCATCGATAGATTAGCCATCATGAGGATGGATGAAACTGGTGAAAGGACAAATGGATACGCTTTGACTGCATTTGTCGGTGAAGATTGCGACGCATGTTGCGTAATACACGGTTGGGTGGATGGAGATATCAGTACCCCAGAAAGACCTGCTCTCTCAGCTTCATTCTACTGTAACAGTTTCCTTCACCCAAATGGGGGAATATTTGATCTCACAAGAATGGCGACCCACTACGATGAGACAGGAGGAGGGCACCACAACGCATGTGGATGCAGGATTCAACCACTCTCAGTGGATGGTGATATCGAAGACAGACCTGTCGAATCTGAAGATATTGAACGTAATCTGAAGGGATGGCTGGATGTTTGGAGCAAGAGATAGCCCCATTTGATGGAATAGGTTGGCTACCTGTTGTTGAAATAGTGGTTGAATCCGCCGCCTGCCATGCAGAAAGGAGTGACCGACCCAGAGATGCTGCGTGGGCGTATCTTCTACAGATTAGGGGAATTCTCCTATGACCATCGTCTCAAAACCACTGTTATCGGTGTACTGGTTTGCGTTGCTTTGGCCTCATTGATGGGCATGGGCGCTGATTGGGCTGAATCATATGGTGAAGGCGACCTTGAAAGCCTCAATGCTGGACAGATGTACAGGGATAACTTTCTTTCCGGAGGGGATGAAGAAGGGAATGTCTTCGTCTATCTGGTCCACCATCCGACACTGAATGATACGGATGAAGAGTGGCAGAATGCAGTTACTGCTGCCTTGAGTGAATTGGATGTTCGCAAGGATATCAATGTCAACTATTCCTGGACCGTCTCATCTGAAGAAAGATACACTAGAGTCAGCGAGCAGGAGGATGGCTTCTGGGCCACCAACACCATCATCATAGATGGGTCACGAAAAGAATCGAAAAGTATCTACAACGATATCCATGATTCGATGACGATCGACTCTGATTTTGAAGACTGGAGAACGGGTGACCTCGCTATCAGCAACTCGTTTGATGTCAGGATCCAGAACGACCTCATCGAGGCTGAAATGTTCTCTGGACCGCTGTCTCTGATAATTCTAGGAGTCGTCTTCGGTTCAGTTGTTGCAGCCCTTCTACCGATAGGCGTTGGATTGTTGACTGTAATCGCGGCGATGGGAGTGACAATCTGGTTATCCAACATTACAGATGTCACTCAATATTCGACCAACATCATCTCCTTGATCGGGATTGGTGTTTCTATCGATTACTCCTTGTTTCTGGTGAATCGATTCAGGGAGGAATTGGATAGAGGACGTGACATTCGCACTGCTACCGCGATGAGCGTTGCCACCGCTGGAAAAGCAGTGTTCTACTCTGGAGTGACCGTGGCCATCGGACTGATGGGAATGTTGTTCTTCAAGAACACCAGCCTTCCTAGTCTTGGGATTGGTGGCACTCTTGCAGTCAGTATAGCCATGGTCTATTCAGTCATCGTACTTCCAGCAGTCTTGGCAATGTTAGGACCGAAAGTCAACAACTGGAAAGTTCCTTTCTCAATGAGCAACAAGGATTCTGAAGATGGAATGTGGGCAAGAATCGCCCGAACTGTCATGAAACATCCATGGGCAGTACTGATTCCAACACTGATTCTTCTGGTTGGTGCTGGATTGCCATTTTTACAAGTCGAATTATCAATGTCTTCAGTTGAAGCATTGCCTCCCGATGATGAGTCTCGTCAGGGCTCAGACAACATCAATGGTATCTGGCCTGAAAGCGCCCAGAACCAAGCCTTCCTGATGATGGATCTCGATGGTGGTGACCCGCTCTCAGAAAAAAATCTCAGACATCAATACCATTGGATACAGAGTACTCTGGATGATTCAGAAGTGGTAGCAGTGTTCGGGGCTGCACTTCCTGAACCCAGTATGAACGAGGAACAGGTCATTCAATTCTGGACAGCACCCGCAGAATACTTGACTCCTGAACAGAATGCCACTAGAGAATACCTTCGGGAGAAGTTCGTTGCCTCGGACATAACCTTCATCTCAATCTCTATGGATGGCCCACAGACCAGTACTGTTTCCAGATACTATGTCGAGTCCATTCGGGAAAACAGCGAAGACTTGATGCAAGGCTTGGAAAGCGGCTCACAAGCAGTACTTCTGGTCGGTGGTTTCTCTGCATACAGTGCAGATACTCTCGACGCTATCGAAGATAGTCTTCCAATTGCCCTAGCCTTCATTTTTGGATCCACCATCATCCTGATCTACATCCAGGTAGGTAGTGTCATCATTCCCTTCAAGGCGGTTATCATGAACATTCTCTCAATCTCAGCATCATTCGGAATGTTGGTGGTGGTCTTCCAGTGGGGATGGGGTTCAGACCTGCTCGGCTTCAGCCCTCAGCCGATCGATTCCACCAATCCAATCATCATGTTCTGTATCGTCTTCGGATTATCGATGGACTATGAAGTACTGATGTTATCACGTATCCACGAAGAATGGGAGCGAACTGGCGACAACACCACCGCGGTGGCCAACGGCCTACAGAGAACTGGACGCCTGATCACTGGAGCCGCAGCAATCATGGTGGTGGTGTTCAGTTCATTCGGTTTCTCATCAGTACTGATTCTCAAACAGATCGGTTTCGGACTGGCTCTGGCCATCCTCATCGATGCCACTATCGTACGCGCACTATTGGTTCCAGCGACGATGCGCTTGATGGGTAAGTGGAACTGGTGGACTCCCGCATGGTTACCTGGTTCGGTAGCAAATAGGACTACAATGAGTACTACTGAATCAGAATAGTCACAATACTTCGAAGATGTATAGGAATCCAAGGAAACCCTGCAGCACCGTCAAGATGATGATGATATCCGCAGCCCTTCCATGCCTTACCTTGAGTTCCGTCCAACTTTCACCATCCACTCTGGCTTTTGCAGTGCGCTTACCCATATTGGTCATGATGACCAATAATACAATACCCAATATACCGAAGATACCATGCACACTTGGCATCAGATAGGCATTCCATCCCTTATCGTCTAACATCCCTCTGAACATCTGAGCAATGAATGCCAGACAGACCGTAATCAAGGCGGCTGGAAGAAATCTCCGGCCCCATAATTCATGAGAATCTCGAGCATTTGTCCTTTCTTCACCCTTGAGAGACCTTCCACGCGCCCTCCAGCCATGTTGCTTGAATAACCAATATATCAAACACACAGCAAGTAAAGGATGCAATAGCAGGATGGCCGTCCTTGTTACATCCATATACTCGCTCCAGTTGTTATGCTCACGGCACTGATGATTGACCTTGCGGTCGCTTACTGCTTCAGCGGTGCCTTCAAAGGGGAGCACCATCGGCCGGCGAATGCTGGTTCGAGATGCTGGAACAGAGACTCCTTGAAGGCCTTGAATCAGGCCTCAAAGGTGGCGATACCGCAGAAAGACGCCAATATCATGTGACTCGTTCATCAGTTTGGGAGTTACTGCCCAAGGAATGGAAGGGTCTGCTGCTGGTCGCTCTACGCAAAGAAGAGCCGCCAGACGATGACAGCAATGGCTCACCTTCCCCATTGCGAAGGCAGAAATCTGGAGGTGGCCGGAGAATGAAAAGAGGGCGCCTTGGACGCTCTTCAAATCAAGACCTGTTACCTGAAAAGAATGATGTTCTAGAGGATTCCAGTGATCCTGCCGCATTCAGAATGGCTGTATTGTTGGTGCACAAATCCAGAGAAAGAGAAGAGTGGGGTGACAATGATGAATCCGTATTGGTGGAACTGCGCTCAAAATGTTCACTGGGAATACATCCGGTGTGGGGCAAGATGGCTGCTGAAACACCCCTGCTGGCAGAATTTGCTGCCCATCCAGCAGTTGAAAAAGCGCTGGAAATCAAGTCTATGAGCCTCTCTGAATGGGCTGAGGGTGCTCGTATTGACCCGCTTGATATCTCGGCATTGGTCTCATGGCTTGAACTTGAATTACCGTTTGTGCTTCCTCCAGCAGCCGAAGTTGATCTTCGCCGTGTGTTAGTTCAATTGAGGAAGGGAAAAGTGCGTGTTGGAAGAATCCTGACAAATGAATTACGAACAATCGAAGCCCCGGCAGCCTTGATTGCAGCAATGCTCGCTCTAGCCTCTCAAGATGGTTCAACTGATGGCTTGCTGGAAACTTCTTGTATTGGAGAACTGGAAGGCGTGGTAAGGGACCAGATTCTACTGTATGAACTTCGTAAAGGTATCTCAGATGATTGGAAGCTGGCTCTCGAACGAAAGGGAGAGGATGGATTGTCCATCGCCTTACGCATCGCTGGTTGGTTGACTGCTCCAGCAGGAGACATGGACCTGGGATTGGCTGAAATGCAATCTGGTCTTGCATTGCTCACAGAGTCAGAAGTCGACATGAAAGCAAGTAACATGTTGCGTTGGCATATCATTTCAGCCCTGGTTGAAGAACAACGCTTGGAAGAGGCGGAAGAACTCCTCTTACATCTGAATCTTTCCAGAACTGCGCATATTGACACTGCGTTGACAGTACTGAAGTCCTCATCTTCCCCCCTGATTCAAGAATGGTTTGAAAAAAATCTGGAGTTGCTCGACTCTGCTGCTCTACTCAAGATCCTGTCAAATGACGAACTCCCTTCTTCATTGAAATTGAAAGCAGCAGCATTGGTCGATAATGATGATTCAACTGAAAGCGTTCAGAACAATCTTCTGCAACTGATGATTGATACTGGTGACATCACCGGTCTTGCAAAAATACTGAGAACCATCAAAGAAAGCCCCGAACTGCACCCATTGGAGACATTATTGGTGGCTCATCTGCATCCAGCAATGGCTGATGAAGACTTGAATCAATGGATTCTCTCTTCATATGTTGAAGCCTATGATTCTCTATCCAATGCTCTATCAGCACCAGGATTGTCGCCACTTTCCATTTCATTGTTACACATGTTGGACGGTGCTAGATGCGAACTCAAGCCACTCGCTGATACTCTGGATATGTCAGGTTTCCAGGCTTTCAGAGAATGCCGAAGGGCGATGAGTGATGATGGTGACGGCCTTGTTTCAGAATCCAATCTCGGAAAGTTGGAAGACAGCATAACGGAGGCTGAACTCAAAGTTGTTGAACGGAAATTGCTGGAAACTGTAGTAGAAAGTCTACGATTGAATCGAGCCGCCACCCGGATTCAAAACTCTGGCGATAATGGATTGGAAGCAGCGAACCTTGACAGTATCATATCAAGTTCTGAACCACGATTAAGAGTGGTGATAGCAGCCAGAGAAATGGTATTGGAACATGATATCGCTTTACCTTCCTTGGTCGAATGGTATCAGAAGACAGCCCCTACATCAGTTTGGTCGACCATCTCGAAGGCGGCGATGCATGCTGCTAACGGGGAGAGATTAGCTTCTGCCCGAAGTTGGAGACTTGCTGCAGATCGTTCACAGTTCCCCTATGAACAACGGGTCATGCTATATCGCAAAGCATTGATTCATTTCGCTCATTCAGAATCATGGACTGAAGCGATTGAATTGCTGAACCGTGAACAAGCCCTACAATCCGCATTGACAAAGCGATTCCAACTATATCTGAGAGTCAGCGACGATGCGCACCGAGGACAGCAGGAAGCAGCAACACTTCAGTTGCTAGATTTTGTACGCTCAGAGAAAACTGTGCGAGTTGAGAATCGTGAAGGGGAACTGATCGATGAAACAAAGATTGAATATGCTGAAGAAGAATTAGACCTTCTTTTCAATTATCATCGTTCTCATCCAGTTTCACTACCGAGTGAACCGTTCCAAGGAAGGGTCAGAGCGGCTCTGAGCAGTGTCAAGAAGGACCGCAGAAGAAATCGTGTCGATGACGAGATGCGATATCAAAGATTGATGCATGAAAGTTCACAGGACCGTGATCTCGACCCACTGACACATGATGTCTACAATCTGGCAAGTGATGCTGCCGAGGAGAATGCCATCCGCGGACTCACCATCTTTGAACGAGCCATGAACAGTGGACGCTTCAAACCACGTCAGATAAAACGCCTGATGAATGCCCAGCAGGGCGTCTATCAGAATCATCACAAAGAGATCAGTATCCGTCAACGCAAATACCTGAGGCATCTACCACTGACACCGTTGGTTATTGTCGATACCAACATCTTGATCGATGCACTGAAGGACATGATCGCCAAAGAACTTGAACTCTCCAGCGATGTACGATTAGATCTTGTAGGACATAGAAACTTCCACCGCTCATTGCTTCAATATCGGAAAGAGAACAAGATTCGTATCTTCATGCCAGCAATAGTACAGAGCGAAATCAGAAACTTTGCTGCCGACCCTTATCGTCTTCGTGCAATGTTCAGGAATGTCATAGTTGAAAAGAAGGCATGGCAGAAAATCATCTCCAAGGAGACTTTGGACGAAATGGTTGAAAATATCATCACATTCTTCCGAGATTGGAAACATCCAGTACCAAGCTTTGAATCAGATAGTGAAGAATATCGGGATAGACTGAATGGTTTCTTGACCGATCACGAGGAAGTATACGACCATCTCACGCAACAGAAGAGTTTGCATGGTGAAGGTTTTCGCTCATCACTGGTGGTGGGAGATGCGATTTTCCCAGAGGAGAGTGACCTACGAATAATGCTGCAGGCATGCTCATTGGCTGATTCGTATCTCGATGGAATCGGTTCAGTGGTGGTTGCTACAAGAGATGGTGATTTCACACTGGTAGCACGTGCATTTGAGGAGCGCTTCGGCTTTGGTGTGGCGAAGAATGTACACCAACTGATTACCTGGCTTCGTTGAAGCGAACGAAGGGTAGTCTACGATGTTTCACATGTGAGCGATTATCGCTTGGCCGAATTCACTGCACGAAAGTAAAGTTGCATCATCCATCAGCCGTTCAAAATCATAGGTGACCGTCTTGGCTGAAATCGCCTTCTCCATCCCTTTGACAATCAAATCTGCTGCCGCTTCCCAGCCAATATGTCTGAGCATCATCTCTGCAGAGAGTATGAGTGAACCTGGATTGACCTTGTCCTGGCCGGCATACTTGGGTGCAGTACCATGAGTAGCCTCGAAGATAGCAATTCCAGAATCATAATTGATGTTGGCTCCGGGAGCAATGCCAATTCCACCGACCTGGGCTGCCAGAGCATCAGAGATGTAGTCGCCATTGAGGTTCATCGTCGTCAGAACACTGTATTCAGATGGTCGAGTGAGCACTTGTTGTAACATAGCATCAGCAATGACATCCTTGATGATGATCTCTCGACCGGTCTGGGGGTTGGTCAATGTGCACCATGGACCACCGTCGAGTTCAACTGCTCCGAATTCCTCCATCGACAATTCATAGCCCCAATCACGAAATCCTCCTTCTGTGAACTTCATGATATTGCCCTTGTGAACCAGAGTCACGCTCGACTTGTCATTATCAATAGCATACTGAATGGCGGATCTGACGATCCTGGCTGTGCCTTCCTTGCTGATTGGTTTGATTCCAATACCGCTGCTTTCTGGGAATCGAATCTTGGAAACTCCCATCTCATTCTGTAGAAAGTCGATGACCTTGGCGACTTCATCGGAACCTGCTTCCCACTCGATTCCAGCATAGACATCCTCACTGTTCTCACGGAAGATGATCATATCGACTGCCTCAGGTGCTTTGACCGGACTTGGTGTTCCTTCGTACCAACGTACTGGGCGAACACAGGCGAACAGGTCCAAGGTCTGCCTCAAAGCGACATTGAGAGACCTTATTCCTCCACCGACAGGCGTGGTCAAGGGCCCCTTTATTGATACGAGGCCGCTTTTCATGGACTCGATCGTTGTTTCAGGAAGCCATTCTCCCGTTGCCTTGAATGCCTTCTCCCCAGCCAGCACTTCTTTCCAGACAATGCTCTTACTGCCATCGAATGCTTTGCCTACTGCTGCATCGACAACCGCTTTCATCACGGGGGTGATGTCAACTCCGATTCCATCGCCTTCAATGAAGTGAATCAATGGTTCATCGGGAACTTTCAGAACTCCATCGTGCATCTCGATTGCTGCTCCATCACCTACCATGTTGCCGCGCTACCAAGACTTTGTTCATGAACAGCGCGGTCCAATTTCCATGCCTTCAAGGGACAGACTCAAGGGTATTGAACGATTGCTTGGGATATGCGAGGAGAAGTGAGATGGACTGGAGCGACCTCAATGGTCGGCATCAATGATTCTGGGCAAGAATTGAATCTTGATTGGGAAGATGGCCCTAGCCCCATGCAGGTATGTCTACAGATGGCTGGCGCTTGTAGCATGGTTGATGTGGTACATGCATTGAATAGACGGGACCTGCGAACAGCGAGTGTGGTGCTTGATGCAGAGCGTTCTGAGGATCACCCTCGAGTTTTCACCAGGATTCACATGACCTACCACATCTCTGGGAATGACATTCCAAAGGAATTGGTCGAACGATTGGTCACTAGTTCTCATGAAAAATATTGCTCGGTTTCAGCGATGCTCAAGGATTCTGCAGAGATCACGTGGAGTCTGGAATTGACTGCAGATGACTAATCAAATTCCTTTCAAGACATCATCTACATCATCATGACCAGACAACATTCGCGTCTTGTCTGCTGCACCTTTTGAACGCTCACCAATAGGTTGCCACAATACTTCTTCGCCACCTATTCGATTGGTCAACCATCTCGCGAGAACAAAACACCAATCGGATAAACGATTGATATAGGCTATGATGAATGGGCGAACAGTCTCGGTTCCATCGAGTTCAACCAGTCTTCTTTCCAGACGTCTGGCTACAGTTCTTGCTAATTGCAACCATGCCACTGGACCCTCGCCGGTTGGTAGAATGAAAGATGTGAGTGGTTCAAGTTCCTCTAACCAAACATCCATTTCTTCAACCAGTGTTTCGGCTACATCTTCACCTAGCAATTCTATTCCTTCAGGAATGTTATCAGGTGGACAAGCCAATTCCGCCCCTAGATCGAATAACTCCTGTTGCACTCTTGAAACCGCTTCTCCACCGAGATGCCCTGCGCGCTTCACACTTGTCCGCACTCTGCCATCAGGATGAATCTCTGGTAATCTACCAAGTTCCATTCTCACAACCCCGAAGAATGAATTCAATTCATCTATGGTCCCAACCACCTCTATTCGAAGTTCACATTTACGCACTCGTGAACCATCGACAAGTGAGGTTTCGCCTTTATCGCCGCCACCGGTGTGAACCCTGTTGATGCGGACCATCGATATTTCACAGAGGGCTTCTGAACATCAGCCTTCGCACTGTCAAGAAACCGCAGGAGGGACAAACACGTCCACCTTGTTGGTCAGAAACTTGTTGACCAACATCAACCCAATCATCGCCCAGATCAACAGCTCAATAACGATGATCAGAGCATAAAATGGGCCCATGATCTCCAATAACAACAACGAATCGTAGGGCTTTCCATAGAATCCCATGTACAATGCCTGCGAAAGAAGACTGGCTCCAAACCAAATTGCAGCAACTGATATCATCAAACGCGTGGCCAAGGGTGATGAAAAGGCATTTGATGCCTTGCTGAATATTTCATTGATTGCCATTTTCTTCAGTTATTGAGTGCCCTCCAAGGTATATCAAATTGAGGTATCGATGCTCCTTCAACACCGTTTTTTAGCACTTATTCAGCACTTTCATTCTGCTTCATTCGCCTTGATTCCGCTACTTGACAACGCCCCTTCTATCGCCTTAATCCAAGCTTCATCAACCGCTCTTTCGCCACCTTGTTCAAGCAATCGTTCTGCCCACTTGTTTGATTCCTGAACATCCCCCTTCGCAGCATTGATTCTCTGTAATGCAAGATATGCCATTGGATTGAGATGTTCGTCCTCCACATCCCACGCTTTCTCAAAACAAGTCAGAGCCCCATTTGGCCCATCTATCAAACCACGTTGTAGATTTCTCAATCCAGCCTGAGACCAAGCCTGTGGCAAGCGACCAATCAATAATCCTCTGAACACCAGATATACTTCTCCAATACAAAGAAACGCAGAAAGAATGAATGCGCCAATCTGCTCAAACTCAGAGAGCCTGCTCCATTCATCCCATAGCAATCCAATCGAGCCCACACACAGTAGAATACCTGAGAATGGAGCGATCAGAACATCCATCCTGGTATATGCCATATGTCTCATTCCAACTACCACTCCAATCCCGCCGATTGAAGTCAATACAAACTGCCAGAACCTATCAGAGGGAGGGTCGGGGGCATTCTGAGCAAGTATTCCAATCAGGCCAATAAGCAACAACACAACACCAAATCGTTGAGAGAGCTCTGGAAATGGTTGTCGTTTACTCATGCCGACCACAGTCACGCCAGCAATACATGCCAACAAGACGTGCTCCAACCCCATCGGTTGACGGGTGGATGGCTCGTGTTTCAAGCCTGTGCATATTGACATCTGTAAAATATGCAACCAAATTGCACAACCATGAAAGTCGGTAGCCGATGGCCATATCGAGAATCATGGGGTGGTGGCCATTCTCTCGAAAGTCTTCTGACAGTGGAGACAATCTCCACATCAAAGGAACCAAGGTTTGGTTGGATGAACTGAGAAGCATTTGTGAAAGACATCATGACAGCCCAGAAGCAGGAAGAATGCGAGTTCGTGAGATGCAGATAGAATGGAAGGATGCCCATACACGTGAAGAACTCGATGCCACGCTGTTCGAAGGGCTGGAGCGCCGCACTTTCCAACTGATGCGGGCCACTGATGATGAATGGTTGGACTGGTTGGATGATGATGAATTCTGGAAACCTGGGTGGAGAGCCATGAAAGTCGATGATGACGAACCATGAAGAAGGGGAATCCACCGCCCGCACTCATGGGCGACAAGCCTGAATTGTTCATACTGCACACTTGCCCTTTCTCGTGGAAGGTCAGGGGCCTGTTGCAACATCTCGGAATTGAATACGATGAGGTACAGGTCAACCCCCTGAAGACGAAGAAACAACTCTCCTTCACCAATGGTTGGAACAAAGTACCTGTTTGGCGGGAGACTGACGGTGAAGTATTGGTGGATTCAACTCCAATGATGAAGGAGATAGATTCCCGTTACAATAATGGTGCATTATGGATGACCGATGACTCAGAAAGGAGAGACCAATGGATTGAATGGGTCGACGAACATCTCAAACGTGCCACTATTCCAATCCTATATGGTGGACTGGTTTCTGCACTGAAAACAACAACTAGAGTCTCAAAATTGGAAAAATTCGGATTCATCTCAAAAAGGCTCTACGCATGGGCTGGATTTCCGATAATGTGGGGAATAATAGCCAAAAAGCGCGTAAAGAAGGATG
>CALCOQ010000002.1 GCA_937897005.1 uncultured euryarchaeote | reverse complement strand
TTAAAATACAGCAAAATCGGAAGTAAATAAACCACGGGCCGGACAATGTCAGAAAATCCATATTTCTGATGTTTCATCCAATTCACGAAGGTATTGCAGAGATAGCCTCTTCATGTCGCTCTAGTAGATTTCTCAATTTGACTTTCAGGCTTGGAGTGAGTAGATTGTTGTCAGTATTCCATTCCTCATGATCCAATATCAGAGCACTGGGTATCTCAAATCCTTTCCAGGTAGGATCCTTGATGTGATTTTCGCGTAATTCATCCAGTAGCCATGAGCATACTGCCGGGTCATTACAGATGTCCTCCCACTCTCCTGAGACATGCAGTCCAACGGCTTTGATGGCATTCAAGAGTGCCCTTTTGCTGGGATGTGCGATTACATAGGTATTCTTTCGATTACGGCCATCGAGAATGCACTGTTCAATGAGTGGAGACAGTTTGAGATTCTCCTCGAGAGGGGCGGGAGAAACATATTTGCCATTTTCAAGTTTGAATTGGGATTTCACACGGCCAGTTATTGATAGATATCCATCTTCAGACATGGTTCCAAGGTCTCCGGTGCGGAAACCTCCGTCAGCGGTCATCACCTCCGCTGTCGCTTCCGGATTATTCCAGTAACCTTGCATGACATTTGGTCCGTGGACGATTATCTCACCGTAGTCGGGATTGTCAGGGTCATCCCAAACGCTGGTATCTATGGTGACCTTCACTCCACTGATCGGTTTACCGACCGTGTATAATCGAGATTTTCCTTTGCCCATCCAACCGTTTGCACAGACCAGAGGTGAGGTCTCGGTCAGGCCATAACCTTCGTAGCAGGCGAATCCAACCTGCTGGACGAAAGCAGCAACATCTGGAGAAAGTGCCGCAGCACCGGATAGCGCGAAGCGTAGATTACCTCCGAAACGGGCACGAACCTTCTTCCACACCAATTTGTCGAATAGTTTGTCGCTGAACCCCTTGGCTGGTACAGCGTCACAATCGATTCCAGACTTCTTGATTCTCTTGGTTGCGTAGAGTTTGGCTTGTCCGGACATGAATTTCTTGAAACCACTGGTCTGGAATTGAGAATTCACCCTGTCATGGAATTTGTTCCAGACTCTTGGAACCGCTAACAGACAGGCTGGCTTGATCTCTTGACATTCATCAGCGATCTTCGTCAGGTCGGAGATGAGATTGATATGTACGCCTGAGCGTAACATGTAGTGCAGGTCGAATGTGCTGCCAAATGAATGTGCCCATGGTAGGAACGCAGCATTGCGGTCACCGACGTAGATATCGAAAACTGACTGTACGGCTATGACGTTTGAGAGAAGATTCCAATTGGAAAGCATGACTCCCTTGGGATTGCCCGTGGTTCCGCTGGTGTAGATCAGTGTGGCTAGTGCCTTGTAGTCATCTGCAATCGCCTCCTTGCTGTCTGCGGCTCTGCCCATCGCCACGAATTCACTCCAGTTCTGGACGTCTATACCATCTGGTGGGATTTCATTTGCCGGCTCATCACCTAGCAGAATCACTCCACCAGATGGCCAATCCATGCCTTGGTCGGAAAGATTGGCCACCAATCTGTCAAGAATCTCGGTGTTTGAAACCACGATGACGGTTGGTTTTGCATCATCGATGATGTACTTCCACTCACTACCGTGCTGATGGGTGTACATCGCTGTATAAGCAGCCCCGATCTTGTTGGCAGCATAAGCCAGAGCAGCCCATTCAAATTGATTGTCGGTGATCAAGGCTATTCGCTCTTCAGGGATAACTCCCTTGTCTCGTAGGCCATTAGCGACTGAATCAACCAGAGAAGCGAACTCTGCGTAGGTCAGGTTCATTCGCGCCATTCCGGCTTCCTGGATCCATCCCAGACATGGTAGATCTGCGAATTTCTCAACGCTTTGCATCAGCATCTGGTACAGTGTACGCGGGTCATCTCCGGCCGGTTGGCTCCAATCTCTGTGTTCATCTGCTTTTGGCCAAGCCCGTACTAACTCACCGTCTGACATGTATCGCGAAACACGGTCCTCCTTATGAAAGCCCGGCCGGTCAATTGTGAATCAGTACATCTGTAGCCAATTTTCGCCAATCCTTGCCCCCATTGCGGTTGGCAAGTGGGCTAGCAGGGCTAGGGTGTGGGATTTTTGCGATTTTCATCCCAAGTTTGAGAGCAGCGATCCTGTTGTGAGCATGGTTGCCCACTGCAATGATTCTTTCAATGCCCAGAAGTGTTACCAGTTCTCTGAGGTGTTGGTCGCATCTGGTGAGCAATTCTGCTCCTTCCTCTGCGTTGAGTTTGTCTGGGGTCAGGTTTCCACCTTCTGGGGTGAATATCCACAACGGGCAGTGGTTGGTGATGTACACGTTCCTATGAATCTCCTCAGCATCTCCGTATAATTCTGAGAGCAGGCTCCATATTCTACGTCCTGAAATCTCAGGTTTAGGGCATTCCAGTCCAAATACTGGTCTCTTTGGGTGGAGGACTGGAGGTTGTTCCACCTTGAGATCGATTATCTTCAGAGTTGTTCTCACTTCGTCTGGACAGCCGAATGGGACTCCGGTGTTGCCCATACCATGGCCTGGATTCATGCCTACCATGAGGGTCTTGGCACCAAGGCCGGCGAATCTGCGGATGTATTCTGAGTGTGGTTCCCAAGCATATTCCAAAGGGTTGTAGAAGAGGCCCACTTTTTTGGATGAAGCAAAGGTACGTTCGGCGATTTCACGCACATCACGAGACAGACTGGCCGCGGCATCGAGAACTGTCTGCATCACCTATGCGAGGGGGTATCGGTTCATGAGTTCAAACCCAAGAACATCAGAAAATGAGGTGAGCAAATTCAGGTATTTCAGAACCACTGAATGCCTCTGATATGTCA
>CALCOQ010000001.1 GCA_937897005.1 uncultured euryarchaeote | reverse complement strand
GTCTCCTGCAATGGTGGAGTTGCTGAGTTGACTCTGCACAGTCAGTCTCGTCTTGGCGAGGGCGACATGGGTGAGAATCATCGTCGGATGTCCGAGTTCATCGAAGATATTTCTTCTGAGGAATGGTCCAACGAACCTTGCGAAGGATGATGAGCGAGTTCCTTTCATGGCTGGCCAATGGCTTCCTACTGGCGACATGATGGCTTTGCGGGCCGATATCTCGAGGTTGACTTGTCAACAGGGGCCCTCAAAGAGAAGAGCCTCGATAGAGAGACTTTGTGGCAATGCATTGGTGGCAAGGGGTTGGCAACTCATCTGTTGACCACTCTGGATAGCACTGATGACGAGGCTTACGACCTGCGCCATCCGGTCACTGGAGATGCAGACCCAGCAATGCATCCAACCACCCCGGTCCTCATCATGACCGGTCCTTTTCAAGGCTCCAAGGTCGGCTCTTCTGGTCGAGCAGTCGTCTGTTCGCGTTCACCATTGACGAATATCTTCATCGATACCTACATCGGTGGTGATTTCGCTCATGACCTGCGATTGGCTGGCTGGGATGGGCTGTTCATTCACGGACGTTCTGAGAACATGGTTCGCTTGCAGATCGAGGACCAGGATGTTTCCTTACAGGATGCAGAGAATCTTCGCGGCAAGACAACATGGCAGACAGAGAAGGCTATTGCTGCTAAGACCGAGGTGCAGGATGTCTTCTCGATAGGTCCAGCAGGAGAGGCATTGGTCAGAATCTCCAGTCCGATAACCGCGGGAAGACGCGCTGCAGGACGTGGCGGGACCGGTGCTCAATTTGGAAACAAGAATCTCAAGGCGATTTCAGTGCTCGCTTCAGGTGAATCCAAAGTGGCGGATGATTCCCAGTATCTTGGAGCGCTGAAGAAACAACGTCAGGAGATGGGTGAACGACGCAAGGTCGGCGATCCATTCTATCGTTTTGGAACCAGCAGGGCACCAATTTATGCGAGTGAAATGGGACGAATGCCGACCTTGAATTATACATCGACGACGGGTTCGGTCATCCATGCGGCAAAGAAGATTGGACAACTTGACACGGTGGCCTTGTCGGGTGAGTATTGGCATGAATCTCTTCCCGAGGCGAAACAGTCTGGTTGTTGCCGTCCTTGTCCAATTGCCTGCGAGGCATCAGACCGTTCCAGTGGTGTTAGAGGAAAGCCATTGCACGTTCTGAGAAGTGAGAGACCAGAGTATGAGACTCTAGCGATGATCGGTGCGAATCTTGGCATTGACTCCTCCCTTGATGTGATGGATGGCAACGATGCCTGCAATAGATTTGGAGTGGACACCATCTCCAGTGGTGCTGCCTTGTCATTGATATGTGAATTGGCGCTGAAGGGATGGTTCCCCGACGATTGGTCAGAAGGAACACTGTCTTCTGGAGACCCGTGGGGATTTGATGCCGAGGTTCCTTGTTTCTCTGCCCCTTCGTCAAAGGGACGTTTCACCAAAGGAGAGATGGTCCCATGGGGATACGGAATTCCTGAACTTCCACCTTTGGCTCTGGAGAGGCTTTCCAATGCCTGCCCCGGTGATGGTTCACTCTTCGGTACATTGGCCAGCGGCGCTGTTGCTTGTTCGAGGTGGGTGGAGAAGGAGACTGGACATCCAGCAACACGATTGACAGCTCATTGCAAGGGGCTCGACCTTCCAGCATGGGACCCTAGAGGAAAGAGAGGAAATGGAATGGCATACATGACCTGTAATGTGGGTGCGAGTCACATGCGTGCTGGGTACAAGAATCCAACAGGAATACCGGATTCATCAGCCCTTGACCTGATGCCGGAATTGATTCATTCACAGAATGAAAGCGTGATAAGAGACAGCATGATTCTCTGTGCTTTCGCCAGCGGTGCGACGCCAGATGATGTTCTTGTCCAGGCTTACAACGGAATCACTGGTGATTCGGCGACCATCGAAGAACTGCATTCTCGTGCTTCAGCACAATGGGATTCTGCCCGTCTTTGGAATATCCAGCACTGGGAAAGACTGGGTGTTGAGGTGAGAGAACAGGATGTTCTTTCATACAGGCTGCGAAACGATGCTCTTCCTGACGGGCCGGCCAAGGGAATGGTTTCCTTCGTTGACGATGCAGATGAGGCTGATTGTCTGACAGAGTATTACCGACTGCGCGGTTGGAATGATGATGGTAGGCCTCATTCATCGTAAGGCAGCCATTCTTCATCTCCTTCGGGTCTGAACCACCAGTAGCCATCATCGTCCTGCCACCACTCAGTTCCATCATCGTCAACGGTGTAGGAATCATCAGTCTGTGCCGCTGCTTCCTCTTCCTCTTCACGAATCATATCATCCGTCTTCATCCCAGTTTCAGCAGCGATGGCTTGCTTGACTGCAGCGAGATCAGCATCTTCATCCTTGAACACTCTGGTCTGGGTACGAATCTCTGCTTCGTGGTCGCCTGCAGCGATGGCTTCGTCAGAATCTGCATAGAAGTCTTGAGACATCTTCTGCCTGAAATCCTCGAATTCATCACGTCCATAACTGCTCGTGAATGAGTCCCCTTTGGAAGATAACAAGTCGTCGAGATCAATAGTCTTGCTTTTCAGTTTAGGATCATCTGCATTATCTGAATCGAATAATTCACCATCATCATCATCGAGTTTTGGTAACTCTCGTCCTTCAGGATCGATGTCTTCCAATTCCTCCATCAGCAGGTCATGCTCTTCAGCATCGATGTTTTCATCAGAATAAGATTCCTGGATCTCCCTGACCATCTTCTTGACCAGTCTTGACAATGCGCGGTCATCTCCACGGAATTCCTTGGCACCTTTCTCTATGCGTTTGAGGAGTTTTTCATATGGAGAACCTCCCAAGGCGCTCATGATTTTGCCGAAGCCCTTCTTTGCCACGTGCTCCCCTCGGTCCCGATAGTCATGGTCCACCACTTATGAGTATGCTCCCGTCGCGTTGAATGGGAGGGGTGAGCATTGGTCGATGATTGGTTGAGTGTTGCATTGGCTGATTATAATCAGGTTTCCTTCGATAAGCGTGATTCTTACACAGCGTTGATACAGATGCCGGGAAGCCTGTTGATGGATCTGCTTTCATGGTGTTTCCAATCCTTGCCCGATGAGATCCTTGTTGGAATGGATGTAGACCCACAACGACAGGTCATTCCTGAAGTGTCAGAACTATTTCTTGGAATAGAGTCTCGAAATGATTTATTCGCAGGTCAAGGATACACCATAGGTGAGGCCAAGGTCGTCAATCGTGGAAATTCGATGACCGTGCATCATCTGCCAGAGGAGTGGACCGATGAGATATTCGGTGCTGACAGAGGGCCGCGTGGAGGTCGCTTCACACATTGGTTGCATACTCATCCGAACTGTCCGGCGATTCCTTCAGGTGCTGATGCTGCAGCAGCACAGTGGACTGAAGGTGTGGATATGATTCTGGGTGTGGAGTTTTCACCGGAATGGGGTGCACCATGGGTCGAAGGTGTCGAGGGGGAACGAAGGATGGTTGCTGGAACCAAGCGTTCAGAGCCCGAGCAGGGAGGAAATTGGTTTCGAAGGCGAATGGCGCGAGAGAATCGTCCTGTTCTGGGTAAGGCGGTGACAGGTCATTCGATTCACGGAATCGAGTTGATAGCTTTTCATCGGACGGGAGTGGGCATCAATGTCATCTTCGTCGATGATGATGACCTTCCATATGGTTGGCCTTTCACAATGGAGTGACATTTGGATGTCCACCTGTTCTGGGCCATATATCCAGTTCCGGTAGTTTCATCTTCAATATTCCATGTTCCGCTCCGAATTGAAGCATTCGATGGTTCGCCATTGATGAGGAACTCATTGCGATGATGGTGGAAGGTCTCTCGAATCCATTATTTGCTACTTCGACATTCAGTAGTTGTAGAACTTCCAAACCCTTGGTGGGTGGAATGAAATGGTCGAGAAGCAGGATGTCTGGGTTGAAGAGGTTGATTTCATTCAACCAGTCCTCAGTGTTCCAGAGTTGCTTGAATTCAATCTGCGTGATATCCACCCCACCTGAGATGAGTAGAGACTGAACATCAAATGAATCCTCGAAAGCGAGGACTTTCATGGCTTCACACTCCAGTCATCGACAGATTGTTCGGATCGACTGGGCCTGGAACGCGGAACCATTGGACATCACCCTCAGGACGGTCAATCAGTGGAAGGCCAAGAACAGAGGAAGAATCGGTATCGACATTCATCCCTGTTGAAGCACAATCTGGTGATGGCAGATAATCCTCTCCGGTCTCGGTCAATTCAATCAGCAGTGAATGTCCAGCCGGAACGATGACATCCATCGGGTTGAATTCCATCTTCATCTTGTAAGAGATGAATGGAATTGTTATCTTGGCATCATATCCCCCATCTCGATAGCGCAGGTCCATCACCGCATGTCCTAATCTGAGTCCTGTGGTCCCGTCCTTCATGGTGGCGAAAACCTGTCCACCTTTGCACAATGCCTGAACGTTGAGGTGAAGTGTTGGCAATCCGGAGATATGTACGTCTTCTGTGAATGGCTCACTTTCCAGTGTCACGCTGCTGGTGGTTGAGACCCGCTGTCCATTCGATTGGAATTCATCAAGTCCGATCAAACGCCATTCAAGATCCTCTGGCGGCCAAGTTTCCTCAAGATGCCATCTGCCATCGTTGCGTTGTATCTGGACCAGACTGACTGGTTCGGGGCCGATTCCCTTGAGGAAATGCTCGAACCAAGCGAACACCTCTATGGCCCAGTCCATCCTTGTCATGTTGGGAAATGCTTCAGCCCCGTATCCGCTTCCAAGACTGCTGTGGGTCTGGATCTGGTCAGGGTAATTGTGTGCCCATTGGCCATAGATTCCCCTGACTGTCATGCCTCTATCCCTGAGTAATTGATAGGTTGGGGAGAAGTGATAGGGGTCCACATTCCAGTCCTGCATACCCCACACGATGTAGACGCTGCCACGGTGGTTGGAGAGAACATCGGGGAGGTGGTATCTTTCCTCCCAGTAGTCGTTCCATTGGCTACCACCAAGTTCTGCCGCGGTGTATGTTGTCCAAGGACTGGCTGGCCCGATGAGGTCATCGCTGCACATCCTCATGTCGCTGAAGTCTCCGTCAACCGTTGCTCCTTCGTAGAGGACGTCGTAGAGCAATGCTCTGGATTCACTTGAGCCGTTTCGATAGAACATCTGTTGCACACCGATACTGCCGCTGATGGGGACGATGGTCTTGAGATGCGGATTATCGAATTGTGCTGCTTCCCAATTCGTGGTTCCAGCATATGATTTACCCATCAGTCCTACGTTTCCATTGGACCACGTTTGTTCTCCCAACCAGCGAACAGCGGCATCGATACCGATCTGTTCACCGCGTCCCTTGACATCCTGACAGTGTGTCGATTTACCGGTCCCGAAGGTTGAGACCTGAGCCAAAGCATAGCCATGAGGTACGAATTCCTCGTAGATCCATTTGCCGACTCCCATGTCAGGAACGGTGTTCGGGGTTGATTTGTCGCCAGGGGCGCCGAAGTCGTAGTATGGATGCACGGTTGCAATGACAGGCACCTTGACACCATTTGGTACATCGGGTAACCACAAGGATAGATGCATCTGCGGCTGTTCAGGAAAACCAGCATCTCTTTCCTCCAGTGGTAGTTCAACATCGACCAGATGTTCAGTCAGTGGTAGAATCTCGAATCTCCCATCTACAGGAAGCTGACTTCGCCAAGAGGTGAGATTCAGATCGAGTTTCCAGCGTTCTTGAATTGGAACTTCCCACCAATTCAGTTCTGACGAGGAGAAATCCGCAGGCTCCAATCCTCCTCCAAATCCTGCTGAAAGCATGATGAAAACGAGAACCATGGCCCCAGTCGCAGCAAGTGCCATATCGAGGTCTCGACGAGATGATGGTTCAGCCACTTCAGGGGTCGAGATTTCGACCAATTCTGCGATGAGCGGCTCTGACATCACTCTCGCATCACTACGTCAGCCTTCAGGCTGACGATTACCCGCGCCTGCGCATGAAGGCTGTCAGAATCACCAACAGGAGTAGAATTCCGCTGATGTTCAGCCATTGTTCGAAACTTTCTGAAGGTTGCACGTTGAAGATATACCATCTGTTGTTTAGATAATACTTCAGGGATTCAACACCGCTTTGAATTTCGGCATCATCATCAATCCATGTCCAAATATCAGGAATGCAATCATGACATGAACCATTCCGAGCCAGTGTGGACCAGAATAAGCATGAGCAAGGCCAATCTGTATCACCCAAGCTGTGGTGTATCCAAATGACATCCCCTTGAGTTTGCTGTCGTCGACCTTGGAGAGGATGACTAGCACTGTTGCGGCAATAGCCAGTAACAAGCCAACTTCCCCGGAACGTTTGTGCGAAGTTCCAAGGTTCCAACCATCAAAGGTATATCCAAGTTGTCCGATTCCAGACATTCCTTGCCAGATGATGACAGCCAGAGATGCTCCAGTCAGAATCATTGCCCATTTCAGCATTTCAGGTTTTGTTGTCTCGATTTCTTCGCTCATTGGTCGCAGGCCATCGCTTTCACTTCATGAAGTGACCGGAGGGCAGCAATCACAGACATTGTTTTCAGGGGGTGAAATTGATGTTCAACAACCGTCTCACAGATTCATGAGGGGCGCCAGACTCGTTGTGGGCATCCTGCTCCTCGCTGTTTTTGCTCCTTCTTCAGCAGGTACTCTTTCTACTGCGGAAGTGTCTGGAGATGATGGTGATTGGCGGAATCGCAGCGTCGATCCGAACAATTGGACCGATGGTCCAGTCCTGGAGGGCAGTCCCATGGATGAGCCACATCCAGGTGACCCAGTGATCATGATTGCAGTCAATTACCAACCTGGGCATCTACAATCCAGGGTTGAGGGTGAGATAGTCATTGAATTGTTTGAGGAATGGGCACCGATAACCGTTGCCAACATGGTCGAACACGTCGAGATGGATCTATACGATGGCATCTTTTTCCATAGG